>NZ_BAABIL010000372.1:0-6798 GCF_039542765.1 Kineococcus glutinatus | reverse complement strand
AGCGCACCGCCGGGCAGCACGGCGGTCACGCCGATCCCACCGGGGCCGGTGCGGCCCAGGGCGCGCCGAGCTCGGAGAACGTGCGGTTCTCCGCGGCGGCGCGGCGCACCCAGCCCTCCACGTCGCGCAGCACGGGGTGCGCCTGCTCGCCGTCCCCGTGCCAGTCGACGTGCGCGGCGGGCACGGGGCGCGGCTCCTCGGCGGTGCGCACCGCGTCGAGCACCCGCATGAACGCCCCGGTGTCCTCCAGCGCGCAGATCAGCGGGCCCCCGTCGGCCCTGCGCTGCAGCAGGTCCGCGAGCAGCGTCCGCCGCGGGTGGCGGACGCTGGTCGGCTCGCGGCCCTGCACGTGCACGTCGAGGACGTCGCTGGTGTAGTGCAGCACCGCGTGCCCGCGGCTGCCCCGCACCGTGACGAGGGGTTCGCTCTGCTCGCGGGCGCAGAGGGTCGCGGCGACGAGGACGGGAACTCCACCGCTGGTGGCGACCCGCACCACCGAGGTGTCGTCGCACTCGACGTCGTTGACCCGGTACAGGTCCGTCTCGACCCGCTCGACGTCCCCGGACCGGCGGGCACCGGCGACGCGCAGCGCGGTGGCGACGGCGTGCGCGAGGGGGTTGGTGAGCACCCCGTCGACGACGTCGGTGCCGTCCAGCCGGCGCCGGCCGGCCCAGCGGGAGCGGCGCCAGTAGGCCAGCGGGCGCACCCAGGTGCCGGTGGCCGCGACCCGGACGTCGTCGCCCAGCTCGCCGCGCCGCAGGAGGGCGATCAGCTCGTCGACACCACCGCCGCCGAGGCTCTGGAAACCCACCTGGCAGCGCCGGCCCGTCCGGGCCAGGAGCGCCCGCAGCCGGTCGAACTCGGCGAGGGAGGCCGCGGTGGGTTTCTCCAGCAGGACGTCGGCGCCGGCCAGCAGCGCGGTCTCGGCCAGCGCGGCGTGGGTGTGGATGGGCGTGGCGACCACCACGACGTCGGCCCGGACGGCGGCGAGCAGGTCGCCGAGCCCGGCGGTGACGACGACGCCCGCGGTGTCGCCACCGGGCAGGGTGGCGGGGTCCGGCGGCACCGGGTCCGCGACACCGACGAGGCGCGCGGCGCCCGCGGCCTGCAGCTCGGCGATCCCCCGCAGGTGCTGGATGCCGAACCCGTGCGCCCCCGCGAGGGCGATCCGCACCGGTTCCGCCGCCACGGGCTGCACCGTCGCACCGTTCGTCGTCACGTCCCCGACCTCCCGCCGGTCCCCACCACGTCCTGTTCCACCACGTCCGGTTCCACCCACCCGAGGTGCGCGAGCCACCCCGCGCACAGGGCCCGCCAGCGCCCGGCGCGCGGTTCACCCTCCGCCGCCCCCAGCCCGTGCCCGCCCTCGGCGAACACGTGCAGCTCCACGGGAACCCCCGCGGCGGCCAGCGCCGCGGTGTAGCGCAGCGAGTGGGTGACGTCGACGGCGTCGTCGGCGGCGGTGTGCCACACGAACGCCGGTGGCGTCGCGGCGCTCACGTGGCGGTCGGGGGACAGCTCCCGCGCCCGCGCCGGGCTCGGGTCCGCACCCAGCAGGTTGCGCACCGACCCGGCGTGCGGGGCGTGCTCGAAGGAGACGACCGGGTAGCATAGCACGGTCGCGTCCGGCACCTCCCCACCCCCCAGGCCGGTGGACAGGCACGCCGCCAGGTGCCCGCCGGCGGAGAAACCCAGCACCCCGACGCGGCCGGGGTCGACGGCCAGCCCGTGCCCGCCCGAGCGCACCTGCTGCAGCGCCGCCGTCGCCGCCCGCAGCGGCACGGGGTGGCGCTGCGGGGCCACGGGGTACCGCAGGACGAACGCGTGCAGCCCCAGCGACGCCAGCCACCGGGCGATGGGTTCGCCCTCGTGCGGCGCGCAGCGCTCGTAGCCGCCACCGGGCAGCACGAGCACCGCCGGGCGAGGCCCGCTCCCCCGCGCGGCGCGGAACTCCGCCAGCGCGTTCACGCCGCCGCCCCGGCCTGCCGCAGCAGGAACCCGAAGGCCTCGTCCTGCTCGGCGGGACCGAAGCGGTGCGGGCCGTCGAACCAGCTGCCCGTGTACCGCTGCCCGATGGTGGTGCGCAACCGCTCGTCGGCGGCCAGCATCCCCTCGGCGGGGAACAGCTCGTCGTGGCGGCCGTACTGGACCAGGACGGCGGTGCCCTCCGCGGCGCGCAGCACGTCGGGCCACTCGCAGGTGCGGCGCAGCGCCTGCTCCGACAGCAGGCGGGAGTGCCGGTCGACGTGGCCGGGGACGAGCGCGGCGTAGGTCGTCATCATGCACGTGACGACGACGGCGCGGAGCCGCTCGTCGAGGGCGGCCAGCAGCGCCGCGCGCACCCCGCCCCCGGAGAAACCGAACGCCCCCAGGCGGCCGGGGTCCACGCCGGGCAGCTGCGCCAGCACCTCCAGGGCGACGAGGTCGTCGTGGAGCACGGTGCCGGCGAACGTCGTGCCGAGCAGGTCGGCGCAGGTGGCGACCACGTTCTCGTGGGCGCCGGCGGCGGCGTCGTAGCGCTGCGCCGCGGTGGGCTCCACGCCCTCCTGCCGCCACCGCGCCTCGGCGGCCGCCACCGCGTCCGCCACCCGCGGCACCGGGTCGGCGAGGTCGAAACCCCTGCTGCCCCAGGCGAAGGCGTCGTGGCAGAGCACGACGGCACCGCGGCGGGCGAGTTCCGCGGCGGGGGCGCGCCCGCCGTAGCAGCCGTGCCGCAGGTCGAGCGCCGCCCCGCTGGAGGCGGGTCCGAGGTCGACGAGCTGCTCGGCGCCGACGGATTTCACGCCGCCGTGGCAGTGCAGCCCCAGCACCCCGGGCAGCGCACCGGAACCGGTCCGCCGCGCCGGTTCCAGCAGCCAGGCACGGGTGCGCGGACCGAAACCCGTCTGCCAGCTCAGCTCCGTGGTGCGCACCCCGTCGCGGACGGCGCCGGCCCCCTCGGTCACCGCGGGGAGCACCGGTGCCGCGACGCCGAGCGCCGCGGCGATCCGGGCTCGTGGTCCCGCGGCCGGGGCGTGCGGCGGCGTGCGCGCGACGAAGTCGGGCCAGTCGTCGTGGCCGGCGATGGCGCTGGGGCGCACCGGGGCCGGCAGCACGCTCACCGCAGGTCCCCGGGCGCGCTCACCGGCGCGGCTGCAGGTCGCCGCGGCCGGCGCGCAGGTCGGCCCCGAGGCCGAGGTCGGCGACCAGGACGGGACGCTCCTGCTCCAGGGAGGTGTTCGCGGCGATGCCGACGGCCACCGACCGCAGGCCGTCGAGGTAGCCGGCCGGGCGCCCCAGCGGGTCCTCGCCGGGGCCGCGGAACAGGTCGTGCAGCAGCAGGGCGTCGCCGCCGCCGTGCCCGCCGGTGCCGTTGACGATCGCCACCTCCTGCGCCGTCTCCCAGTGCCGCTGCACGAGGAGGCGCTCGCCGGTGGGGCGGGTGTCGTGCTCCCCGACGAGGTGCGGGTTGGCGCTGGGGTCGACGACGACGCCCGCGCCGTCCACGAGGCAGGCGCCCCGCTCGACGACGGTGAGCTCCGCGCGGCCCTCGGTGCCGTTGACGGCGACGGTGTACCCCTCCCAGGGGCTGTGCGCGTTGAGGGAGTAGGTGAGGGTCGGCCCGCCGTGGTAGTCGACGACGACGGCCATGTTGTCCTCGATGGTGATGCCCTCGGAGAACACGTCCCGGTCGCGGCGGTAGCCGTCGTGGGACTCGTTGTCGTAGTAGAGGGCCTTGAGGGTGGGGTCGCGGCGCATGTCGAGGGCGAACGGGTCGCCGGCCGCCTCGTCGGTGCTGCCGCGCTCGGGGCGGGGGCCGAGACCGCGGGCGGCGGCGTTCTCGGCGCCGTAGAAGCGCAGCCCGCCGCTGGCGTAGACGCGGCGCGGCACGTCGTCGATCCACCAGTTCACGAGGTCGAAGTGGTGGGAGGACTTGTGCACGAGCAGCCCGCCGGAGGTGCCCTTCTGCCGGTGCCAGCGGCGGAAGTAGTCCGCGCCGTGGACGGTGTCGAGCACCCACTCGAAGTGCACGGAGGTGACGCGCCCGATGCGGCCGGAGGCGATGACCTCCCTGAGGGCGCTGTTGCGCGGGGAGTAGCGGTAGTTGAAGGTCACGACGACGTTGCGGCCGGTGGCCTCGACGGCCTCGGTGATGAGGCGGCAGCCGTCGGCGTCGGTGGTCAGCGGCTTCTCGACGACGGCGTCCGCCCCGGCGCGCAGGGCGCGGGCGACGTAGCCGGCATGGGTGGCGTCGGGGCTGGTGACGACGACGCGGTCGACGGCCTCCTCGGCGATCATCCGCTCCAGCTCGTCGGGGGCGTAGCGGTGCGGGATCGCCGCGGTCGGGTGCTGCTCGCGCAGCCGGGCCTCGTGGACGTCGAGCCGGCCGGGGTTGACGTCGCTCCAGGCGACGAGCTCGGCGGCCTCGGCGTGCTCGCCGGCGATGGCGTCGACGTACATGCGCGCGCGGTGGCCGGTGCCGATCAGGGCGTATCGGGTTCGACGGGTGGGCTGTGCGGGCATCGGCTCTGCGTCTCCCGGCTCGCTGGTCTGCGCTGACCTGGTGAGAAAGCGCTTTCTCCCCGCTAGGTCTACCAGCGCCCGACAGCCGCGGTCAAGCACTGCGACGACCCGGTGAGCGCTTCCCCGCGCGGGCCCGGACACCGGGCCCGGACACCGGGCCCGGACGCGGCGGAGGGGCCGCCCGACCGCGCGCTGCGCGGTGGTGCGGCCCCTCCCCCGGCCGGCACCCTCCCCTCCTGCGGGGCGCCGGCCGGTCCCGCCCGGCGCCGTTGCCGGGCGGGACCACGGATGGGTGGATCAGGTGTTCTGCGCCTGCCAGGTGAAGTTGAAGGCGACGGAGTCGCCCTGCGCGTAGTCGGTGGCGGAGCCGGAGAGGGTGTAGCTGACCCGGTACGTGATGATCGTGTTGCTGGCCACGTTGCTCACCGACGCACCGGCGGAGTACGCGGTGCGCGCGCCGAAGGCCTTCGCCGCCTCGTTGGTCACCGGGAGGGTCATCGCCGGGGTGCTGGCGGTGAAGCTGCCGCAGGTCGAGGTGAAGTCGCCACCGGTCTTGTAGTCGATCGTGAACTGCAGCTGGTCTTCGAGGTTGGTGCCGGCCGCGCCGCCCGAGGAGCCGGCCGTGGTCGCGTAACCCGAGGCGTAGAGAGCGATGTTCGCGGCCAGGCTGCCGCTGTACGTGACGACGACGCACTTGGTCTCGCTGGTGCCCGGCTTCAGGGCGCCGCTGCCGTTCGACGACCACGGCAGCGAGGCCGAGGGCGAGCTGTTGGTCAGCGCGACCGTGCCCGCGGTCCAGGTGTTCGTGCCCGTGCTCGTCGTCGCCGTGAAGGCCGCGTTCGAGGAGGAGTGGACGATCAGGCCGCTGGCGAGCAGCCCGACCGGTACGGCGGCGATCGCGGCCGCTCGGCGACGGCGCTCGGACTTCGGGGACGGCACGGTCTCTCCTCGCACGGGACGGGCAGCGGCGCGCTGCTCCCACACCCATCGGCGCGACGGGGCCGCTCCTCAAGCACTTCCGCGTGACGTCGTGGGGCCGTTCGGGTTGAGCCGGACCCCCGTCGTGCCGACACCGCCTACGTGCAGCGACCACCGACGACCGCTGGACCCGCCGTCGCGGGTCTGCTGCCCCGCGCGGGCCGCGCGGCGGGCGAGGTGGCGCGGGTGGTGGCCGCCGGCGTGCTCGCCGTCCTCGGCGGCCTGCTGCTGTGGTCGGTGCTGCCCCTCGCGGTCGGCGGGACCCCCAGCGCCGTCGTCAGCGGCTCCATGACGCCGCACCTGCGCGTCGGGGACGTCGTCGTCACCCGGCCGGTGGCCGGCTCCGAGATCGAGACCGGTCAGGTCGTGCGCTTCGCCGATCCCTCCGACGCGGGGCGGCTCATCGTGCACCGCGTCGTGGGGACGACCCCCGGGGGCGACCTGGTGACCCGCGGGGACGCCAACCAGTCCCCCGACGCCGCACCCGTCGAGCGCGACGACGTCCTCGGCGTGGGGCGGCTGCGCATCCCCCTGGTGGGCCTGCCGCGGGTGTGGTGGCAGGAGCGCGAGGTCGCCCCGCTGCTGGCCCTGGCCGTCCTGGCCGCCATCGCCGGCGGCGTGGCCTTCCCGCCCCGGCCCGAGGCCGCCCACACCGGCACCGACACCGACACCGAGGACGACACCGACACCGAGCGCACCCCGGACGACGCACCGGCGGCCCGGCCGTGACCCGGTCGCCGGTCGCCCTCCTGCCGCGCGCCCGCGCGCTCGCGGGCACCGCCGCGCAGGTGGTCGCCACCGCGGTGCTGTGCACCCTGTCCGGGCTGGTGCTGTGGTCCGTGCTGCCGACGGCGGTCGGCTGGCGGACCAGCGCGATCGTCAGCGGGTCGATGGCACCGCACCTCGCCGTCGGCGACGTCGTGATCACCTCGCCCGTCGCGGTGGACGCGCTGCGGCCGGGGATGGTCGTCCGCTTCCCCGACCCCACCGGCGCACCGCGCGCCATCGTGCACCGCGTCGTCCGCGCCGACGCCGGCGGCACGCTCGTCACCAAGGGCGACGCCAACCAGAGCGAGGACTCCACCCCCGTGCAGCGCGACGCGGTGACGGGGGTGGGCAGGTTGCGCGTCCCGCTCGTCGGCCTGCCCACCGTCTGGGTGCGCGAGGGCCGTTTCGCCCCCGTCGCCGCGGTCACCGGCCTGCTGGCGCTCAGCACCGCGCTCGCGCTGCCGCGCGGCGCCCACCCCCGCGCCCGCCGACAGCTCTGAAGGAGGTTCCACCGTGCCCGCCGCGACCCCGTCCCGACCCCGCGCTGCC
>NZ_BAABIL010000371.1:0-10036 GCF_039542765.1 Kineococcus glutinatus | reverse complement strand
CACCTGCCCGCACCGCGGCACCTCACCGCTCGTCGCGAGCGTCGGGGCCAGCCTGGCCACCGAGCGGGCCGTCACCGCGGCCGGGGCCGTCGCGCAGGCCGGACGCGCCCTCGTGCTGGCCCGCGCCGCGGGGGGCGACTGCGCCCGCATCTGGCGCCCCGCGCGCTGACCACCGCCCCGGGGGGGAGCGCCGCCGGCCGGCCGCAGGGGCCCGGCAACCGCTTCGCGCCGGGGCGCCCACCCCTGGCAAGCTGCTCGGTGGCCCGCCCAGCGGCGGGTCCCGCACACGTTGAACGAGGAACCGCGCATGACGTCCGGCCTGTCCACCTACGCGGAGGTGCTCCGCACCCCGCGCGCCGCCGCCCCCTTCACCGCATCGATCCTGGCCCGCCTGCCGGTGTCCATGGCCCCGCTCGGGCTCGTGCTGCTGGTGGAGGCGCTGCGGGACTCCTACTCCCTCGCCGGCTACGTGGCGGGCGCCTTCGCCGTCGGCGTCGCCGTCGGCTCCCCGCTGTGGGGGCGCGCCCTGGACCGCTACGGCCAGCCGCGCGTCGTGCTCGCCTCCAGCCTGCCCAGCGCCGCCCTGCTCGTCGCGCTCACGCTCGTCACCGGTACCGGCGCACCCGACGCGCTGCTGCCGCCGCTGGCCGTCCTCGTCGGCCTGACCTTCCCCCCGATCAGCCCCGCGATGCGCGCGGCGTGGCGGGTGGT
The DNA here is from genome assembly GCF_039542765.1 of Kineococcus glutinatus. Classification (NCBI taxonomy): domain Bacteria; kingdom Bacillati; phylum Actinomycetota; class Actinomycetes; order Kineosporiales; family Kineosporiaceae; genus Kineococcus; species Kineococcus glutinatus. Next base: position 9,325 of record NZ_BAABIL010000371.1, on the reverse strand, counting down.
CTTCGACGACCCGCGCCGCCAGCGCGCCGGCTACGCCCTGGACGCCGTCGCCATCGAGACCCTCTTCGTCGGCGGCCCGCTGCTGCTGACCCTGCTGCTCGTCTTCTTCGACCCCGTGGTGCCGACGCTCGTGACCGCCGGTTTCGAGGCCGTCGGCGGCGTCCTCTACGCCCGCACCCACGCCGCGCGGCACTGGCGCCCGGTGCCCGGCGAGCACACCGCCGCCACCGCCGGGGCCCGCGGGACGCCCTGGCGCACCCGCTGGGTCGCGCTGAGCGCCGGGCTGCCGCTCGTGCTGGTCGTGATGGCCGCGATGAGCGTGGGCTTCGGCCTGCTCGACGTCTCGCTGGCCGCGACGGCGGAGGAGGTGCTGGGCTCCTCCGACAAGCTGGGCTTCCTCTTCGCCGCCATCGCCGGCGGCAGCGCCCTGGGCGGCCTGCTCTACGGCAGCCGGCACTGGCAGGGCCCCGAGCGGCGCCGCCTGCCCGTCGTCATGGGCGGCTTCGGCCTCCTGCTCGTCGCCACCACGGCGGTCGTGGCCTCCGCCGAGCCCGCGCTGGGCGTGCTGCTGCCCGTGCTGTTCTGCACCGGGCTGTTCATCTCCCCCAACCTCATCATCGTCGGCGCCCTCGTCGACGACCTGGCGCCGGCGCACCGGGTCAACGAGGCCCAGGCGTGGCTGTCCACCGGGGTCACGGCGGGTGCCGCGGTGGGCAACGCCCTGGCCGGGGTGCTCATCGAGGCCGACGGCCCGATGCGCTCGTTCGCGGCCGCCTCGGCCGCCGTGCGCGCCGCGGCGCTGCGGGCGCTGCTGGCCCAGCCGCGCTGGCGCCGCATCGCGGCGCTGCCGGGCCGGGGCGGGGCGCACGCCCCGCAGCCGGCACCCGGTGAGACCCGGGCCGCGTGAGCAGCGCTCCGCGGTCGAGCGATTACGGTGTCCCGGTGAACGCGGAGCGAACGGGTACCGACCGAGAGGGGTCGGAGGAGGACTTCGACCGCGGCAGCAGCCACTTCCGCGACCGCATCGGCGCCGCGCCCGGGCCGCCCCCGGAGGACCTCGCCGGCTACCGGGTGGAGCCCGTGGCCGAGCCGGTGGCACCCCCCGGCGCCGGGCAGCGGTGAGCGCGCAGGTGGACCGCCTCCCCGGCCACCCCGAGGCGGCCCTGCCGCGCGCCCGCGCCCACCCCGGTGACGACGACGGGCTGCGCCCCGGTGGCGACGAGGGGCTCCACCCCGGTGGCGACGACGGGCTCCGGCCCGGGACCGCGACGGCCGGTGCGGGACGTGTGCCCGCACCGGCCCCGCCCCCGGAGCCCGCGCCCCTGGCGCAGCTGCTGGCGCGCGCGGACTCCGCGCGCCAGCGCGGCGCCTTCCAGGAGGGCTGGGAGCTGGCGCGGCAGGCCGGCGCGGCCGCGCTGCGCGCCGGCGACGAGGCCTCGCTGTACCGCGCCCTGCACCTGCAGAGCGTCCAGGCGGTGCGCCTGGGCGACCTCGACGACGCCGCCCACGCCGGGGTGCGGGCGGTCGCGGTGGCCGAGCGCCTCGCCGACGACGCCGCGCTCGTGGCGGCGCTCAACGTGCTGGCGCTGGCCTACCTGGAGCTGGGCATGCCCGAGGAGGCCCTCGACGCGGTGGAGCGCACCCTCGTCGTCGTGCGCCGCCTCGACGACCACGAGGCCGTCTTCAGCACCCTCAGCCGCGCCGGCACCGTGCACTCCGCCCTCGGCGACCACGCCCGGGCCCGCGCGTTCCAGGAGCAGGCCCGCGACGAGCTGGCGCTGGCCGGTGACCGCGCCGGCGCCGACTCCCGCTTCGCGCTGCTCAACAACCTCGCCGACAACCTCGTCGCGAGCGCCCGCTGGGACGCCGTGGCGGTGACCCGCGAGCAGCTGCTGGCCGGGCTGGACGTCGCCGGGCAGGCCCTGGAGCTGTCCCGCGCCACCGGGCACCCCTACCGGGAGGGGATGTCGCACCTCAACGCCGGCGGCCTGCTGCTCCACCTGGACCGCGACGCCGAGGCCGACGAGCACCTCGCGGCGGCGCTGGGCATCTCCCGGCGGCACGGCTACCGCACCCTGGAGTCCTCCGTCCTGGAGGCGCAGGCCATGGCCGCCCTGCTGCGCGGGCAGCACGCGGTGGCGCTGGAGCTGTTCGGGGCGGCCGCGGCGCTGGCCGAGGACCTGGGCGACGTGGGCGTCGCCACCACCGTGCACCTGCAGCTGTCGGTGTGCCACGAGCACCTGGGGCAGCCCTGGGAGGCGCTGGCGCACTACAAGCGCCACCACGAGCTCGAGCGCGCCCTGCGCACCCGCACCGCCGAGGCCCGCGCCCGGCTGCTGCAGACGACGGCCGACCTGGGCCGCGCCCTGTCCGAGGCGGAGCAGCACCGCGCGCGCAGCGAGGAGCTGCAGGCGCACGCCGAGGAGATGCGCCGCCACGCCCACGAGGACTCCCTGACGGGCCTGGCCAACCGCCGCGCCCTCGACGAGCGGCTGCCGCTGCTGCTGGCGGCCGCCGCGGCGGGCGGGCAGGTCCTCGGGGTGGTCGTCGTGGACGTGGACCACTTCAAGCAGGTCAACGACCGCTTCGGCCACGGCACCGGTGACGAGGTCCTGCGGACGGTGGCGCACCTCGTCGCCGCCTCCTGCCGCCCCGGTGACCTGGTGGCCCGGATGGGCGGGGAGGAGTTCGCCGTCGTGCTCACCTGCCCGGAGCCGGCGGAGGCCGTCGCGGTCGCCGAGCGCGTGCGGCGGGCCGTCGCCGGGCACCGGTGGGCGCACGGGCCGGGCAGCACCACCGTCTCGGCGGGGGTGGCGACGTTGGCGGCGGGGACGACGGCCACCGTGGCGCAGGTGCTGGCCGTCGCCGACCAGCACCTGTACGCGGCCAAGGCCGCCGGCCGCGACCGGGTCTCGCACGGCGCGGTGGGCCGGGCGCGCTGACCGGGCGGTGACCGGACGGGACCGCCTAGCGGGCGCCGGCCCGCAGCGGTGGCGCGGACAGCGCCAGCAGCACCAGCCCGGCGCCGATCCCCAGGACGGCCAGCACCCCCACGGGCGCGTAGATGTGCGCGCCGTTGAACACCCAGCTCGAGGCGACCAGCAGGACGGCACCGGGCAGCACGCGCCACCCCGCGCGGCGCCGCAGGACCAGCGGGGTGAGGACGCAGGCCGCGGTCAGGCACCACGCACCCGCGGTGCCCAGGGAGTTGCCGACGCCGAACAACCAGCCCACCTCCGGCAGGTCCGCCTGGTCCCCGGCGCCGGAGCGCAGCACCAGGGTGCCCGTGCCGACGCCGGCGATCGCGTCGAGCGCGCCGTAGAGGGTGACGTAGCCGAACGCCGCGATCCGCGACAGCCACGCCGCCGGGCCGCGCTCACCGCGCAGCAGCAGCCAGTGCGCCACGCCCAGGAGGGGGAAGACGGGGAGGAGCAGCACGTGCATCCACGTCCACCAGGTGGCGGTCCCGGCATCGAGGTGGTGGGGGTGGCCCAGGCCGACGCCGGCCAGGACGAGGGCGGGCAGCCCGACGGCGAGCGCGAGGCGCCGGCGCTCGCGCGGCTCGCCCGACCCGGGGGTGGCAGCGGGGAGGGGAGCGGGGACGGAGGTGACCACCCGCCGATCCTGGCGCTGTCGGGGTGGGCGGTCGCATCCCCCTAAGGTCGGTTCCATGAGCGAGCCCGTCCCGTCCCCGCGACCGCGCACCGATCGACCCACCGCCCTCGTCACCGGCGCCACCGCGGGCCTCGGCGCCCGCTACGCGGCGCAGCTGGCCGAGCGCGGGCACGACCTGGTGCTCGTGGCGCGCGACGAGGAGCGGCTGGCGCGCTCCGCGGTGGAGCTGCGCTCCCGCTACGGGGTCGAGGTGGAGGTGCTGCCCGCGGACCTGTCCGAGCGGGCGTCGCTGCAGCGGGTCGCCGACCGCGTCGCCGACGCCGCGCGCCCCGTCGACGTGCTGGTGAACAACGCCGGGTTCGGGCTCAAGCAGCGCTTCGCCGACGGCGACCTCGTCGCGCACGAGCAGATGTTCGACGTGCTCTGCCGCGCGGTGATGGTGCTGTCCCGGGCCGCGGCCGGGGCCATGGCCGCCCGCGGTCGCGGCCGGATCGTCAACATCGCCTCCGTCGCCGGGTTCGTCGCCGGTGGCGGGCACTACTCCGCGGCGAAGGCGTACGTCGCGCTGCTCACCGAGACGCTGCACCAGGAGCTCAGCGGCACCGGCGTGACCGCGACGGCGGTGGCGCCGGGGTTCGTGCGCACCGAGTTCCACGCCCGGGCGGGCATGAAGAGCGGCGGCACGGACTCCCCCGCCTGGCTGGACGCCGACGAGGTGGTGCGCGTCAGCCTCGACGACGCCTTCGCCGGCAAGGTGCTCAGCGTGCCGACCAAGCGGTACAAGGCCCTCATGGGCGTGCTCGACGTGGTGCCCCGCGCGCTGGTGCGCACGGTGTGGGGCAAGGCGACGTGGGGTGCGGCGCGCCGGCACCCGAGCGGACCGGGGCAGCACACCCTGGGCAACACGCCAGAGCAATAACGAAGAGGTGGGGCCGCGCCTTCAGCTGGATGACGCGTCTACCAAAAAGTGCCATGATCGCCGCTTGCGAACCTCGCGCCATGGCTGCAAGTTCTTCATCGGATGCTTTTTACATTTCCACTCAGACGCCGAGAGCATGGAATGCACGAACACTTGTGGTCCGCGTAGTCAGGGGTCAGATGTATCGCGCCGTGAAGCCGACCGCCTTCGATGTCGAACTGAGACCACAGCTTTTCGATGTACTGATCATGACCCTTGTCATATGAGCGCCAGAAGGCATAGGCCACGAGATCCGCCACCTGAAGTAGGCGAGTGGTCTTGCTGTCTGCAAAAAGGGGAAGATCGGCGAATCGATTGATCCTTCCTAATGCTCCAGCTGCTTCTTGCCAGCCACGAGCCCACTGCCTGACGTCGCGCTCAGCGACTATGCGTCGATCGTGGACCACCCACCCCATCTCTGAAGAGGTCCGTCTGACAAGGTAGTCATCGAACTTTTTCAGTAGGTGCTCGTAAGCGATCTGCTCCCGCGCATGGACGCTATAATCCTTCTTAAAGCGGGAATCCATCGCAACGCCGAAGAAGGCTACGGCGCCAGCACTTCCTTCCTCCTCCATAAGGCGCAAAGACTCGTAACAACGGTCCAGAACACGCCTTCGGACTTGGTGGTTGACGGTTTTCCAGGGACTTCCCTTCCCTGGGTTCAGCATCTCTGACGCATGAATTTCAAGGTCATCAGTGTTGTGATCTGTCAACCGGGAGTATTCGGCCATGAGGTCGTTCATGCGACGATTCAGGGCCTGCATAGCTGATTCATGAACCGCCACCGCACCTAACGTGAACGTGGCGTCCTTCGAGTTTGTACCGGATTCATCCACGAACAGCATATACATATGCGCCCCTCCGAAAACGGATCGAGGGCGCCCCGACACGGGACGCCCTCGATCGAGCCTCTGCCCTCCCCCCGGGGGGGAAGAGCCACAGCTGGCGGAGTCAGCGCCATATCGGCGACCCACACGCGCTACCGGGGCAGCACAACCAACCTCGCCTATGCTGACACGTGCTTATCGGCGGGTCAAGCTCGCCTCTTGATATGCAGTAACTGATCAACATCGATGATCGAGGTGGGTCGATCATTTTGCTGGTTGACGCCCATGCATCCGCGCAGAGGTGGCGAGGAAGCGCTCCACCGGTCGGGACGCGATCGTGCGGGCGAGCAGGGGCAGGTCCAAGTCGCCCAGCCGCCGGAAGTGCAGGCAGCTCTTGCCCATGTCGAGCCTGCACCCGCTCGCCGTCCACTCCTCGCGGAAGGCGCGCTCGGCTTCGGGGTCGCTGTACAGCCCCATGAGGTACAGGGAGTTGTGCTGCCGCTGCGCGGCGAATGCGACGTAGGACAAGGGCCGACCGTTGTACGTGTCCGGGTAGCGCTCGAGCGGGACGACGTACGTCGGCATCCCCAGCGCCGTCGTCTCGGCGTAGCCGGGTGGCAGGTTTTCCAGCACGAGAGCGCGGACCGCCGTGAGGGTCTCGCGGCGGTCCGGTTCCAGGGCATCGAGGTACTCCTCGACCGTGGCGGCGGTGGACGTGACCATGGCCGCACGCTAGGGCCGGGGACCGACACCGCCAGGCGGCCCGGCACCACCGACGCCGCCGTGCCCGCCGCCCCGCCCGGCAGCGGGCTCAGCCCGTGATGGCCCCCGGGTTGAGGTTGCGACCGGGGTCGACGCCGTCGAAGAGCGCGCGGACGATCTCCGCACCCGCCGGGGAGGTGTCCTGCTCGTGCCAGCGGGCGTGCTCGCGACCCACGGCGTGGTGGTGGGAGAGGGTGGCGCCGTTGTCGATGAAGGTCTGCTGGATGGCGCCCTTCACCAGGTCGTACTCCTCCAGCTCGTCGCGGCGCCCGGAGGAGACGTAGGCGAAGGTGAAGTACTGGCAGGCACCCATGTGGTAGCTGTGCGACAGGTGGCAGAAGATGAAGCCCTTGACGCCGATCTCGTCGAACGCCCTGTGCGCAGCGGCCACGGTGTTGTCGTGCACCGTCTGCATCGTCGACCACGACGAGGAGGTCTCGGAGACGTCCCCGATGGCACCGCGGTCGAGGATGAAGTCGCGGATGTAGGGGGTGTCGAACTTCTTCTGGTCGTACAGCCGGCCCGGGCCGGCGCCGACGCAGAACCCGCCGTGCTTGGCGACGATGTCGTTGACGAGCCCCCTGCTGCGCTTGACGTGCGCGGCGGAGCCCTCGAAACCGATGAACGACAGGCACATGCGCGACAGGTCCATGCCCTTGCGCTTGGTCGCGTAGAGCTTCACGCCCTTGGACAGCAGCGCCGACAGACCCGCGCTCTTCTTGGACGTGGCGAAGGTGAACGCCGTCTCGTTCTCGTCGGACACCCGCGTAATGGAGGGGTAGGCGTCGGAGGCGGCGATGTCGCGCATCGCGCGCAGGCCGCTGCCGTAGTCGGGGAAGAAGTACGCGAGGATCACGCGCTCCTCCGCGAGCCGGTGCACCTGCACCGTGGCCTCGGTGATGATGCCGAGGCGGCCCTCGCTGCCGAGGACCATCTCCCGCACGCTCGGGCCCGTGGACTGGCTGGGCACGTTGCGGGTGGCGACGACACCCCGGGGGGTGACCACGCGCACGGCGCGGGTGATGTCGGCGATGTCCCCGAAGCGGTCGGACTGCGTGCCCGAGGAGCGGGTGGCGATCCAGCCGCCCAGGGTGGAGTGCTTGAAGCTGTCCGGGAAGTGGCCCAGCGTCCAGCCGCGGCCGTTGAGCTGCGCCTCCAGGTGCGGGCCGAGGGCACCGGCCTGGATGCGCGCCACCTGCGAGGTCTCGTCGACCTCCAGCAGGGCGTTCATCCGGCCCATGTCGACGCTGAGCACGGGGCGGGTCTCGTCGCGCGGGGCCTCCAGGCTGCCGACGATGTTGGACCCGCCGCCGAAGGGGATGACCACGGCGTCGGCGGCCAGCGCCGCGCGCAGGACGGCCTCCACCTCCGCCTCGGTGCCGGGGTAGACCACGAGGTCAGGCACCCGGCCGAAGTCGCCCCGGCGGATGCGCAGCAGGTCGCGCATGCTCTTGCCGTAGGTGTGCACGACGCGGTCGAGGTCCTCGTCGACGACGTGCCGGGCGCCGACGGCCGCCACCAGCGCCTCGCGCAGCGCACCGGGGGCCTGCGAGGGGGGCACGCTGAACTTGGAGAAGTCCGGGGCCGGCACGCCCGGGCCGTTGAGGTCGAGGCCGACCCGCTCCAGCACGAACGGAGCCAGGTCCGGCTTGTCCTCGTGGTGGAAGGAGACGCCCTCCTGGCCCCAGCCCCACCACTTCATGTGCTCGACCACTGCTGCTCCTGACCTCGGCCCCGGCGTCGGCCACCGTGCGGCCGCGCCCGGGGCATCCTACGAGCCGCTCCCGACACCGCCCGCCCGGCGCGGGCGGGCTACGCCCGTCCGGCGGAGGAGGGCTCCTCCGCCAGCCAGCGCAGCGCCAGCTCGTAGCCGCGCACGCCGAGGCCGGCGATGACGCCCGTGGCGACGCCGGAGACGTAGGAGTGCTGCCGGAAGGGCTCGCGGGCGTGGACGTTGGAGATGTGCACCTCCACCAGCCCGGCGCCCAGCTCCGCGCAGGCGTCGCGCAGCGCCACCGAGGTGTGCGTCCACGCGGCGGGGTTGAGGACGACGGGCTCGCGGGCGTCGGCGGCGCCGTGCACCCAGCCGATCATCTCCGCCTCGGAGTCGGTCTGGCGGAAGTCGACCTCCAGCCCCAGCTCGGCACCCAGTGCGCGGCAGCGGGCGGCGACGTCGGCCAGCGTCGTGGAGCCGTACACCTCCGGCTGCCGCTTGCCGAGGCGGCCGAGGTTGGGGCCGTTCAGCACGAGCACGCGCCGTCGGCCGGCGCTCGTGGCGGGGGCGTCGCTCATGCCGGCCGACGCTAGCAACGCGGGCCGGCGGGTCGCGGGCGCCACCCGCTGTCGCAGCCGGGTGGCACGCTCCGCCCGTGACCGCCACCTCCGCAGCACCCTCCGAGACCCCGCCCGCGGCGCCGTTCCGCTGCTTCGGCGCCGGCGACCCGCTCTACGAGCGCTACCACGACGAGGAGTGGGGGCATCCCGTGCGCGGGGACGCGGCGGTCTTCGAGCGGCTGGCGCTGGAGGCGTTCCAGTCCGGGCTGTCGTGGATCACGGTGCTGCGCAAGCGCCCCGCCTTCCGGGCCGCGTTCGCCGGCTTCGACCCCGGGGTCGTCGCCCGCTTCGGCGAGGACGACGTCGCCCGCCTGCTCGCCGACGCCGGCATCATCCGCAACCGGCTCAAGGTGGAGGCGACGATCGCCAACGCGCGGGCGGTGCTGGCGCTCGCCGAGCGCGGCGGCAGCGTGTCGGACCTGCTGTGGTCCCACACCCCGGACCCGGCGCCGCCCGCACCGCGCACGTGGGCCGACGTGCCGGTGAGCACGCCGGGGTCGGCGGCGCTGGCGAAGGCGCTCAAGGCCGCGGGCCTGCGCTTCGTGGGGCCGACGACCGCCTACGCCGCCATGCAGGCCTGCGGCGTGGTCGACGACCACCTCGCGCACTGCCCGGCGCGCGCGGCGGCGGGGGTGCGCTGAGGGGCCGCGCGCCTCACACCGGGCAGGGCATCCCCAGCTCGAGCAGGACGGCGGCGGGCGCGATGCCGCAGCCGACCTGCGCGCTGCCCAGGTCGGCCACCTGCCACCCCTGCGCCGCCCGCTGCAGCAGCACGTCGGCGGGCTCCAGGTCGTCGCCCGCGGGGGCGATGCGGGCGGCGGCCCAGGAG
>NZ_BAABIL010000370.1:0-2543 GCF_039542765.1 Kineococcus glutinatus | reverse complement strand
CCGCCGCCGGCGGCCACCGGCAGGGCCGAAGGTCCCTCAGCCGCCCGCCGGGTCCGCGGGCGCGGGGACCGACCAGACCACCCGGGTGCCGCCGGCGGGCCCCGCACCCACCTGCGCCGACCCCCCGTGCGCCCGCGCCCGCGCCGCCATGTTGTCCAGCCCCCCGCGGTGGGCGGCGCCGGTGCCGGCGGCGGGCAGGCCGCGGCCGTCGTCGGCGACGACGAGCCGCACACCGGGGCCGAGGGTCAGCTCCACGTCCACCGCGGAGGCCGCGGCGTGCTTGGCCACGTTGGCCAGCGCCTCGCGCAGCACGGCCAGCACGTCCTGGCGCAGCGGTGCCGGCAGGGCGACCAGCGACCCGCGCACCGTCGAGCGGGGCGCGAACCCCAGGGCACCGGCCGCCGCGACGAGCACCTCGTCCAGGGAGGACGCCTCCCGGCGGGGCCGGTCGCGCAGCTGGAAGATCGAGCGGCGCAGGTCGCCGATGGCCTGGTCGATGTCCTCCACGGCCGCGTCGACGCGGGCGGCGGCGGCGGAACCCGGATCCGCGGCCAGCGCGGCCTGCAGCGACAACCCCACCGCGAACAGCCGCTGGATGACGTGGTCGTGCAGGTCGCGGGCGATGCGGTCGCGGTCCTCCAGCACCGCCACCCGCGCCCGCGCGGCCTGGCTGGCGGCGACCTCGCGGGCCAGCACGAGCTGCTCCAGGAACTGCCGGGCGGTCCCGGCGTCCGGCGCCCCGTCGGGCACGGACTCCCGCCACAGCAGCACCAGGACCGCCGCGAGCCGCTCGCCGATGCGGGCGGGCACGAGCGCGGCGTGCCGGGCCCGCACCCCCAGGGCCGCGGCGTCCACGACCACGGCGTCGGCCAGGTCCCCCGGGTCCGGCAGCCGCAACCCGTCGAGGAGGTCCGCGGGACAGCCCGCCGCGACGGCGTCGGCCGCCACGGCCGGCCCGGTGCCGTCGTCGAGGAGCAGGACGGCCGCGTCCGCGTCCTCGGCCTCCCGGGCGGCGCGCGCCGCGGCGTCCAGCGCGTCCTGCGGGTGACCGGCCCCGGCCAGCACCGCCTGGGCGGTGTCGGCGGCGGCGTCCAGCCACCGGTTGCGCCGCCGGCTGCGGGCGTACAGCCGGGCGTTGACGACGGCCACCGACGCCGCGGCGGCCAGCGCCACCACGACGGCCTCGTCGTCAGCGCTGAACTCCTCGCCGCCTTCCTTCTCGGTGAGGTACAGGTTGCCGAACACGCTGTCCCGCAGCCGGATCGGTACGCCGAGGAACGTCCGCATCGGTGGGTGGTGCGCCGGCAGGCCGCGGGAGCCGGCGTGGCCGGCGAGGTCCGCCAGCCGCAGCGGCTCGGGGTGCTCGATGAGGACGCCGAGCAGGCCGTGCCCCCGCGGCAGCGGGCCGATCGCCGCGCGCTGCTCCTCCGGGATCCCCGCGGTGACGAACTGCTCCAGCTCGCCGTGGGAGTCCAGCACGCCCAGGGCGCCGTAGCGGGCGCCGACCAGGTCGCAGGCCGTCCGCACGATGCGGTCGAGGACGGCGGGCAGCTCCAGGTCGGCGGTGAGCGCGACCACGGCGTCGAGCAGCCCGTTGAGCCGGTCCTGGTGCCGCTGGACCGCCGCCGCCCGCTCGCGCAGCTCCCCGAGCAGGTCGTCCAGGCCCACCGCCCCGAGCCCGGGGAACACCGGGGGCTCAGCTGCCGCCGTCACGGCCCCGCCCGGACAGGGAGGTGGTGAACACCGCGGCCTGGGTGCGGCTGCTCAGCCCGAGCTTCGCGAGCACCTTGGAGACGTAGTTCTTCACCGTCTTCTCCGCCAGGTGCAGCTGCGCACCGATCTGGCGGTTCGTCAGCCCGTCCGCGACCAGGGACAGCACGCGCCGCTCCTGCGGGCTGAGGTCGGCCAGCCGCGGGTCCTGCGCCAGCGGGTCGCGCAGGCGGCGGCGCACCTGCGCCACGGCGGCCTCGTCGACGAGGCTGCCGCCCGCGGCGACGGTGCGGACCGCCTCGACGAGGTCGGTGCCGCGGATCTGCTTGAGCAGGTAGCCGGCGGCCCCGGCGAGCACCGACGCCAGCAGCGCCTCGTCGTCGTCGTAGGAGGTCAGGACGAGGGTCCGCGTCCCGGGGCAGTGGGCGTGCGCGTGGCGGCAGACGTCGACGCCGGAGCCGTCGGGCAGGCGCCCGTCGACGACCGCGACGTCCGGGCGCAGCAGGGTGAGACCGGCCAGGGCCTCGGCGACGGTGCCCGCCTCCCCGACGACGGTGAACCCGGCCGCCGCCTCGAAGACGGCGCGCAACCCGGCGCGCACGACGGCGTGGTCGTCGACGAGGTAGAGGGTGATCGGTTCCACGTGGGCCCTCCGCGCGGCGGTGTCCGGCGCCGGTCACCCTACCCAGCGTCACCCGCCGCGCGAGGCGGATCGGGACCAAGGTCCCCTGGCGGCCGGCGGGGTGCGACGGGCAGGCTGGCCGCGCCGACGCACCCGCGCCCCGGAGGGATCCGCACGTGACCGCTGACGTCAGCACCCCCGTCCACGCCCC
>NZ_BAABIL010000369.1:0-1982 GCF_039542765.1 Kineococcus glutinatus | reverse complement strand
CGCTCGCAGGTGGCGTCGTCGAGGCCGAGCCCGGCGCGGCGGCGGGCGGCGCCGGCGAGCAGCCGGGCGCCGGTCAGGGACAGCAGCCAGCCGAGGACGGCGGCGGGCACCAGGTGCAGGGTGCCGCGCATCGGCCAGGAGCGGACCACCTCGCCCGCCGCCAGCGCGGCCTCCACCGGCGCCCGGCCGCGGTCGGCGGTCCGCAGCGCCACCGACGTCAGGGCGCCGGGCAGGTCCTGCCCCTGGGCGGCGCCCAGCCAGCGCACGGCGGCCGCGGGGTCGGGGCAGCGGGGACCGGCGAGCCGCTGCGCCACGATCCGCAGCAGCGCCACCTGCGCGGGTGCCAGCTCCGGCACGGCTCCTGGCACGACACACCTCCTGGGCGTCCACCCGGTGTCCACCCGGCGCCGGGACCCGCACGCTAGCGCCCGCCGCCGACGCCGGCGCCGGGTTCAGCGCCCCGCGAGGGCGCCGGCGCGGGAGCCGAGCCAGGCGTCCAGCTCCTCCGCCGGCAGCGGCCTGGAGTGGAAGTACCCCTGGGTGTGGTCCACGCCGAGGCGGCGCAGCAGCTCCAGCGTCGCGGCGTCCTCCACGCCCTCGGCCACCAGCCGCAGGCCGAGGGAGTGCGCCATGTCCACGGTGGTGCGCACGATGGCGCGGGTGCGGGCGTCGGCGGTGAGGTCGGCGGTGAAGGAGCGGTCCAGCTTCAGCTCGTCCACGGGCAGGTCGCGCAGGTGGGCCAGGCACGAGTAGCCCGTGCCGTAGTCGTCGATGCTGACGCCGACGCCCAGCTCGACGAGCTCGCCCAGGACGCGCTGCCCCGTGGCGAGGTCCTCGATGAGCTCCGTCTCGGTGATCTCCAGCACGAGGGCCTGCGGTGGCACCCGGTGGCGGGCCAGCCCCGCCGTGACGACGTCCACCAGCCGCCCGTCGCGCAGGGCGGTCGCCGAGATGTTGACGGACACCCGCTCGCACCCGTGGGCGGCGAAGTCCCCGATGCGCGCCAGGGCGTCGTCGAGCACCCGCTCGGTGAGGGCGGGCATGAGGCCGTGCTCCTCGGCCAGGGGCAGGAAGAGGCCGGGCGGCACGAGCCCGCGCTCGGGGTGCTGCCAGCGCACGAGGGCCTCCACGCCGGCGCAGGCGCCGGTCACGGGGTCCAGCTGCGGCTGGTAGTGCACGACGACGCTCCCGGCGGGGCCGGTGCCGCGGGCGGGGGCGGCGACGGCGTCGAGCAGCTGCGCGACGAGCTGGGCGGTGCGGGCGCGCTCGCCGTCGAGGTGCGGGCCGTAGGCGACGACGCCCCCGCCGCGCCCCTTGGCCTCGTGCACGGCCGCGTCGGCCTGCCGCAGCAGGGCGTCGGGGTCGTGGCCCTGCGCGGGCGCGGCGGTGACGCCGATGCTGGCGTGCAGCCGCACCGGGCGCCCACCCAGGTCGTAGGGGTCCTCCAGCGCCCGCAGCAGCCGGCGGGCGCGGCCCGCGGCGTCGTCGAGCCCGACGCCGGTGACGACGAGGGCGAACTCGTCGCCGCCCTGGCGGACCGCGACGTCGGCGGGGCCGGCCACGGAGCGCAGCCGGTCCCCGGCCTGCCGCAGCAGGTCGTCGCCGGCGTGCTGGCCGAGGCTGTCGTTGACCTCCTTGAAGCGGTTGAGGTCGACGAGCACGAGGGCGAAGGGGCGCCCGTCGGTGCTCAGCTCCTCCAGCCGGTGGGTGAGGGCGTGGCGGTTGCCGAGCGCGGTGAGCGGGTCGGTGACGGCCGCGCGCCGGGTGCTGTCGAGGAGGCGGACGGCGCCCAGCAGCGTGCCGAGCTTGGCGAAGGCGAGGGTCAGGGCGAGCAGGGTGGCCAGCGTCGCGGCCGTGGGCAGGCCGTCGGTGTGGTCCAGCCACAGCAGGCCCATGCCCACGGGGGCGCCGGCGAGCGGGCCGAGGACGACCGCGGCGGGCGGTTCGGCGCGCCGCAGCGCCGCGGCCGGCTGCGGGGCGCC
>NZ_BAABIL010000368.1:0-8092 GCF_039542765.1 Kineococcus glutinatus | reverse complement strand
GGTCGCGGGGGTTCCGTGGCTGCGGGGGCAGGCGCTGGGCACGGCGGCGGTGGGGGTGCTGCTGGGCACGGCGGTGTCGCTGCTGCTCGCCGCGGCCGCGCTGGTGCGCTGGCGCGCGGCCGGGCGGCTGGCGGCGGTGGAGACCCTGCACCGCGCCGTGCTGGTCTCGCTGCTGCTGACCCAGGTGTTCCTCTTCGCCACCGCCCCGGTGTGGGCCACCGCGGGGTTGCTGGCCGACCTGGTGCTGCTGGGCCTGCTGGCCGCCGACCGGCAGCGGTTGCGCCGCGCGCCGCACGACGACGGGGTGCACCTGGCATGATCGGCCCCGTCGCGGCGTGGCGTCGCGGCGTGGGTCCGGCGACGAGCTCCACCGACGGGGAGGACGCGCGTGAACTGGCGCTTGCAGGGCTCGAAGGTCCTCGTGGTGGACCTCGACGGGCGCACGGTGCGGGCCGCGACCGGCTCGATGGTCGCCTACGAGGGCGACGTCAGCTTCAAGAGCGCGGGCGTGGGCGGCGGTGGGGGGCTGCGCGCCGCGCTGAAGCAGCGGGTCACCGGTGAGGCCCTCAGCCTGATGGAGGTCCGCGGCAGCGGCACCGTCCACCTCGCGGTGAAGGCGATGGACGTGGTGCTGCTGGAGCTGTCCGGGGAGGAGCTGCGCGCGGAGTCCGAGCAGCTGCTGGCGCTGTCGGACGGGTTGCGCACCGACGTCGTCTTCGCCGGCCTGCACGGGGCCTCCAGCGGGCAGGGGCTGTTCACCACGAAGGTGACCGGTTCGGGGCCGGTGGCGCTGCTGTCGGCCGGCGGCCCGCCGATCCCGCTGCAGGTGAGCCCGCGGTTCCCGCTGGTGGTGGACCCGCAGGCGTTCATCGCCAGCCGCGGGCAGCTGCAGCAGTCGTTCGTCACCGACGTCTCCTGGCGCAACCTGGTGGGCGAGAGCTCCGGGGAGGCGTTCTCGCTGCGCTTCGAGGGCAGCGGCGTCGTCTACGTGCAACCGGAGGAGCGGGGCTGATGGGGTTCGCGAAGGTCACCGGGAAGGTCGTCTCCGCCCAGGTCCGCCCCGGTCAGGAGGTCCTGGGCCGCCGGGGCGCGATGCTCGCCTACACCGGCCAGGTGCGTTTCTCCCCCGTCTCCTCCGGGCCGGGCGGCGGCGGCTACGGCGGCGGGATCGCCGCGGCGCTGGGGCGGGCGATGGCCGGGGAGGCGGTGGCGATGATGGTCGCCGAGGGCAGCGGGCAGGTGCACTACGGCCACCACGGGCACCACGTCACGATCATCGACCTCGACGGCAGCCAGCAGCTGTCGGTGGAGGCCGACCGGCTGCTGGCCCACGACGCGGGCCTGTCCTCCTCGGTGGTGTTCCTCGGCCAGCAGGGCGGGATCATGGGTGCGGTGCGGGGCGCGGTGAGCGGGCAGGGGCTGTTCACCACCCAGCTGTCCGGCCGCGGCGCCGTCGCGGTGCTCTCCCACGGCGGCACGTTCGCGCTGCCGGTGGGTGGCGGGCGGCAGGTCGTCGTCGACCCGCAGGCCTACGTCGCCTCCCTCGGCGACCTGCGCGTCGACGTCGCCGCCAGCGTCGGCTGGCGCGACGCGGTGGGCCGCGGTTCGGGGGAAGCGGTGCAGCTGAAGGTGTCCGGGAAGGGAACCGTGTACGTGCAGGCATCGGAGGCCAAGCTGTGACCTCGCAGACGTTCGACCCGACGTCGCTGCCCGAGCACGACAACGTCCCCGGCAACGCCTACGCGTACTGCGTGCGGCTGACCCAGCCGCTGTTCATGCAGACCGGCCGGATGATCGCCTACTACCCCGCGGGGGGTGGGCAGATCCGCTTCGAGCCGCTGGTGGCGACGTCGATGCGCGGCATGGTGGCGCAGCGGTTCTCCTCCCCGCTGTACAGCCGGGACTGGGTGGTCGCGACGGGGCAGGGGCACGTGCTGCTGGGCGATCGCGGCTACGACATCAACTCCTACGACCTGGACGACGGCAACCTCACCGTGCGCGCGGCGAACCTGCTGGCGTTCGACGCGTCGCTGGAGCTGAAGGAGTCGATCATCCCGGGGTTCCTCACCCTGCTGGGCACAGGCAAGTTCCTGGCCTCCTCCTCCGGGCCGGTCATCTTCGTGGAGCCGCCGGTGCGGGTGGACCCCGAGGCGCTGGTGGGCTGGGCGGACTGCCCCGCCCCGTCGCTGCACTTCGACGCCGGCTGGATGGGCAACTTCCTCGGCGCGGCCCGCGGCGCGCTGCTGGGCACCCGCTCCGGGGAGGAGCGCCAGTACGACTTCACCGGCGCCGGCACGGTGCTGCTGCAGTCCAGCGAGCGGATGATCGCCGACCCGCACCAGCTGCGCCGGCTGGAGGGCGAGGTGCAGGGCCTGCCGGTGGGTCAGCTGCAGCACCTGCAGCAGGTCATCACCTCCCGCCTGCAGCAGCAACAGCAGTGAACGCGGCCGACGAGGCGGCACCCACCGCCACGCCCGGCGAGCACCTGGTGGCGCTCGGCGAGCTGGCCGTCGGCGCCTGCCTCCTGCACGACACCCTCGCGCAGGTCG
Organism: Kineococcus glutinatus; assembly: GCF_039542765.1. Taxonomy (NCBI): domain Bacteria; kingdom Bacillati; phylum Actinomycetota; class Actinomycetes; order Kineosporiales; family Kineosporiaceae; genus Kineococcus; species Kineococcus glutinatus. The sequence continues at coordinate 5,543 of NZ_BAABIL010000368.1, read as the reverse complement.
CGAGGGAACTCGGCGTCGAGGAGCCCTCGGACGTCACCCACCGGGCGCTGTCGGCGCGCATCGACGACGCGGTGTCGCACCGGGGAACCCCGCCGTGGTCGGACCCCCGCGCCACGCCGGCGGCCGTGCGGGAGTGGACGACCGCCGCGGTGGCCGCCCTCGACGCCTGCGCGGCGCGCACCCGGGCGGTGGCCACCAGGCCCGCCGCTCCGCTCGACCCGGACGCCGCGCTGCGCGGGGAGCGGGTGCCGCTGCGGCCGGACGACCTGCGCGGCCTGGCCGGCGGGTGTGCCGCGCTGGCGGGGAAGGGCAGGCAGCTGGTCGACGCGCTCGCCCTGACGGTGGCCTCCGGTGGGACCCAGCACGGGTACCACCACAACGCCGCGCTGCTCCACCGCGTCCTCACCGACCCGTCCGGCGACCCGGGGTTCCGGCCCCGCGCCGCGCTGGACGGGTGACGGTGCAGGGCGCCGCGCCGGTCGTCGAGCGGGTGCTGCCGCTGGTGGTGCGCCTGGAGCGCGACGCACCGCCGCAGCGCACCGCCGCGCTGGAGGCCGCCGCCCGCGCGGTGCTGCTCATGGTGTCGACCGGGGAACCGGCGTGGCGGGTGGCCGTCGACGCGTGGGAGGGCGCCCGCATCCGCAAGGTGGTGCGCCGCGCCCGCGGGGCCGAGTGGCGCCGCGCCGCCGCCCTGGAGGGGCTCACCGTCGACCACGACGGCGCGCAGGTGCGGGTCTTCCCCCCGGTGCCGGTGGACGGCTGGCCCCGGGACCTGGCCCGCCTGCAGGTCGGCGGCACCGAGCTGGACGACGCCACCGCACCGCCCCCGCCGCCGGTGGGCGCCGCCCTGGTGCTGATGTCCCCGCACGTGGCGATGAGCGCGGGCAAGGCGATGGCGCAGGCCGGGCACGCCGCCCAGCTCGGCCTGCGCTCGCTGCCCCCCGCCGCGGCGAGCGGCTGGCGCGAGGCGGGTTTCCCCGTGGCGGTGCGCACCGCCACGGCGGCGCGGTGGTCCGCGGCGCTGGCCGCGGGTGCACCGCTGGTGCGCGACGCGGGTTTCACCGAGGTGGCGCCGGGCAGCGCGACGGCGGTGTTCGCCCGCCCCGCGACCGGCTGAGCGGCGGCCGGGGTTTCCCGGCCCGGGGTTTCCCGGGCGGGGTTTTCCGGGGTGTCACGGCGCCGGGTCGCAGCGCACGTCGAACCAGGTGTTGTGGGCGTTGTCGGCCGGATCGGTCTCGACGGCCTCGGCCGACTCGTCCTGGAAGGTGGCGCCGACGAACACGCGGCCGGCCCCGGGGACCGGGCACGTCAGCTCGTAGGTCAGCGTCCACCAGTGGTGGCCCGGCTCGAAGCGCGGCAGGGCCAGACCCGTCGGGTCGGTGGTGGTGAACCCCACCCCGTCGAGGATCCCGTGGACGGACACCGCACCGGCCACCTCGGCCCGGTCGGGCCCGTCGTTGCCGAGCTGGACGTGCACGGGGACCTGCAGGCGTTCCCCGACGCGCAGCGTGAACGGGCCGGGGGTGCCCAGCCACACGTGGGGTGCCAGGTCCACCCGGCGGCACAGCTCGTCCGTGGGCGCGGCGGCGCAGAAGGCGTGCACGACCCCCTCGGTCTTCACGTCCGTCGACGCACCGGTGCGGGTGTCGGTGATCGTGACGACCGCGAGGTCCGGGGAGTACGGCACCCCGTAGCGGGCCTCGTCGTCGCGGGCCTGCTCCGCGCTCGTGGTCAGCGGGTCCGGCGCACGCCAGCGGTCGATCACCGTGCCGTCGCGCCGCAGCGCCGCCACCTCGACGGGACCGCTGTCACCGCGCCGCACGTACACCTTCGTGCGCTCCAGGGACACCGCGTGCGGCTCGGCCGGGTCGGGGGTGTGCCGCACCCGCAGCACGATCGCGCGGCCGGAGGCCAGGTCGGTGCCCGGCACGTCGACCACGTGCCGGACCACGACGTCGCGCGGGCCGTCCACCGCCTGCCCGACGGCGGCGCCCGGGGACGGCACCGCCACCGCCAGCACGGCTGCGCTCAGGGCCAGCGCGGTGAGCGCTGCTCGGTCACGGCGCATCTCAGCACCCTCCCCCTCCGGTGGTGCAACTGGTGAGCAGGTTCGTCCAGCGGCGCCGGTCCAGCGCCTGCAGCGGCCCCTGGTCGACCATGAGGTCGTCGGCGACCCCGGGCAGGCCGGTGTCGGGGTCGGAGGTGAACCAGGTCTGCATGTCGGTCGTGGCGCCGAGCGATCGGCAGGCGGTGGGCGCCCGCCCCACGGCGGGGGCGTCGGCCTGGCAGTCGGCCAGCTCGGCGTAGACGTTGGGCGTCTCGCCGGTGAAGTAGCCGCCGTCGCAGCAGTACTCGTCGGCCAACCCGAACGGCACGTGCCCGGTCTCGTGGATCGAGATGCGGGGGTCGCCGTCGAAGGCGCCGAACAGCCGCAGCGCGCCGCGGGCGCAGTCGCGGTGGGGGTCGTCGTGCAGGATCCAGCCGACCTCGGCGAACCCGTAGCGGTCCCAGTCCTCCGGCGGGGTGATCGTGCAGGGCGGTGGGTTCGGCGTGCCGGGTGGGCTGGGCGGCCAGTCGATGTCGGCGACCGAGCGGCCGATCCACAGGTTGAAGGCGCCCTGGTTGGCGAGGGTGAACTCCTCCCCGTAGTAGCCGCCGAGCAGCGCGGCGGGCAGGTCCCACAGGAAGTCCGGGTCCGCCCAGCCGACGTAGGCGTCGGTGTCGGGCAGGACGACGACGTCGATGCGCCGGTCCCCCGGCCCGGTGTGCACGATCGGCACGGCCAGGTCCGCGGTGGGACCGACGCGCACCGTCCGCGGTGTGGTCGTCGCGGCCTGCTCCCCGCCGGCGTCCTCGGCCTCGCACTCGTAGGAGAACTGCTCCCCGACCGCGGTGAACTGGTGGGTGGTCGTCGCCGTGCCGGTGACGGATGCGACCTGCACCCCCTCGCGCTTGGTGCTCACGCGGTCGGCCACGGCCAGCGGCGCCCCGGCACCGTCCAGCGCGGTCGCCCGGATGGTGACGACGGCACCGGGTACCGGCCAGATCGGGGTGTGCAGGCACTGCACGCGCAACCCGGGGGTCGCCGTCGGCAGCAGCACGTCGACCACGAAGACGATCTCGTCGCCGTCGGCGGAGACGATCTGCCGGCTGCACCCACCGGTCACGGTGCCGGTGAGGGCGCAGGGCCGCAGCGCCACGTCGACCTCCACCGCCTCCGCCCCGCCGGGCACCACGTCGGCGCGGTCGTCACCGCCGTTGAAGGTGTCGTCGTCGTCGAACACGCCGAGCCGGACGTGCACCGATCCCCTCGCGGGGTTCGCGGCGAAGCTCCACTCGGTGTTGGGGTGGACGTGCTCCTGGCCGTCCCAGGTGCGGCTGCGGTGCTCGGCGACCCGGCCGGCCCCGTCGTCGAACCGGGTGACGGTGTAGAAGTCGGCGTCGCTGGTGCTGTCGAGGTCGTCGCCGAGGTCCTCCAGCTCAAGGATCGTGACGCGCACCGTCACGTCCGGCAGCACGGGCGCCGCCCGGGCCGGCAGGCCGCCCACCACCGCGAGCACCAGCGCCACCGGCAGCACCCGCACCACCACACCCGCACCGACCTGCCGCCGACCGCTCACGGGGCCTCCTCCCATCGCCTGCCGGGGGGAGGGCGCAGCGGGGCGGCGTGATAGGCGCCGGCCGATCGCGCGGAAGGCTGTCGCCCGGCGGACGCGGCGTGCCACCATCGAGGGGCGAGCACCCCGGCGGCCGCGAGGAGACGTCATGAACCCGGTGCGGTCCCGCGCTGGTCGTGCGGGAGGAGCGGTCCTGGCCGCCGCCGGCCTGCTGTCGGTGCAGGCCCTCGTCACCGCGCCCGGCGCGACGGCGGCCGTCAGCGGCTCGGTGAGCGTGGCCCTGGCGGGCCGGGTCGTCCACGGCCACGACGTCCGGGCCTCCAGCGCCGCGGCGTGCCCGGCGGGTTCGGAGTACGTCCGGGTGGACTCCGCCAACCCCGCCGGGGTCGTCGACGGCAGCGACACCGCCCGCCTGGACGCCGATCGCACCTGGACCCTGGTGCTGCGCGCGTCCTCGCGCGTGGCGGACCCCGAGAACTCCGGGTTCGCCGCCGGGCGGTGGACGTACCGGGCCTGGTGCGGTCGCGCCGGCTCCGGCGTCCACCTGCACGACTACCCGCCCTTCACCGTGGACTTCACCGCGGGCATCCCGCTGCGGGTGCGCACCAGCGGGCAGACGGCCACCATCGGCGCCGCGCAGGCGTGCCCGAACACCGGTGCGAGCGCCGTCCGCGGCCAGGCCCGCGGTGAGGCCACCACCGCGGGCTGGTCGGGCACCTTCACGGCCGCGGTGGGTCCCGGCGCCTCCTGGCAGTTCACCACGGGCCGGCACAGCGCACCCATCACCTCCGCGACGGCGACGTGCCTGCCCGCGGACCCGGGGGGCCTGGCCTTCAGCTACCTCCCGTGGCGCTCCGCGCCCACCACCGCGGTCGTCGCGATGGGTGATTCGTACTCCTCCGGTGAGGGGACCTCGTCCTTCGACCCGGGCACGAACGGGCCCGTCAACTTCTGCCACCGCAGCAGGTACGCCTGGCCCCGGCTCCTGGACCAGGAGCTGGCGCGCCTGACGCTCACGGCCCACCTGGCGTGCTCGGGCGCCGAGACCGTCCACGTCGACAACCCCCAGGACGCCGGGCAGTACGCCTCGCCCGACGCCGCACCGGACCACGTCTCGCAGCTGCGCAGGCTGCGGGAGGTGATCGCCCGCAGCGGCACGCCGCGCGTCGTGACCCTCGGCATCGGCGGCAACGACGTCGGGTTCCGGGAGCTGCTGGAGGCCTGCGGGGTTCCGGACTGCGTGCGCAACGGCGCGCTGGCGCAGGTCAGGAGCCGCATCGGGTCGGCGGCTTTCCGGGACCAGCTGCGGCGCACCTACGCCGCCGTCCGGGAGGCGGCGCCCGGTGCGCGGGTCGTGGTGGTGGGCTACCCCAACATCTTCCCGCCGAACGGCAAGACCGACCACGGCCTGCTGTGCGCCCCCTTCACCGAGGCGGAGATCCGCGGCCTCGTCGACGTGGCGCGGACCCTGGAGGCGGCGCTGGTGGAGGTCAGCGCGCAGGCGCGGGTGGAGTTCAACTCCACGTTCGGCGTCCTGCGGGACCACGAGCTGTGCAGCGCCAGCCCCTACGTCTACCCCCTCACACCGGTGGGCGGGAACCTGCGCGGCCACCCCACCGCGGCGGGCCAGCGGTTGATGGCCTTCGACGTGCGGGACTACCTCGGCGGTTCGTGAGCGCACGGCACGCGCGGGCGACGGCACGCGCGGGCGGGCACCGCGGGTGCACACTGCTGGCACCCGCTGTCGGGGTCGGCGCGAGGGAGGTGCGCGGTGGTGGTGTGGTGGCTGCTGCTCCTGCTCATCCCGGTCGCGGTGCGCGAGGCGGCGCTGCTGGCCCGGCGCGTCGACGCCTGGGAGGAGCGCGCCGCCGCCGAGGAGCGCCGCGCCGCCGGCCCCCGCGCAGGCATCGCCGCCGCAGCCCCCAC
>NZ_BAABIL010000367.1:0-2998 GCF_039542765.1 Kineococcus glutinatus | reverse complement strand
CCGCTCGCACGGTGTAGCTCGACGCCACGGGGAAGTCGTTGCCGGCGTTGTCCTTGCCGTTCCAGGCGACGGTGGTGGTGCCGGCGGTCGCGGTGCCGCGCAGCGCGACGTTGGTGGGGGCACCGGGGTCGAAGCTCGTGCCGTCGCGGCTGACGACGAGCTCGTAGGTGCCGGCGGTGGTGGAGGTGAGGGTGAACGTCCCGCCGCGCGTGACGTACCCGGCGCCGGCCGGGGCGGCACCGGCGAAGGCGACGGAGGTGAGGTCCGGGGCGACGGGGGTGGTGGGGACACCGAGGGCGGTGAGCGTCTCGGCGGCCAGCGGCTCCAGGGACAGCGGGTACTCCGGCGGGGCCAGGCTCACCCCGCCCACCAGGTTCTTCAGCTGCTGCTGCTCGGCGCCGGCGGTGACGATGTCGTGGTGCAGCGGGCTGCCGTCGGCGTCGAGGAAGCCGTCGCGGTTGCCGTAGAGCACGAAGCCGTTGGGCTCCATGCTGCGGGTGCGCACGCGGTAGCGGAAGCCGTCGTGCGTGGTCACGTACAGCGGCAGGTCCACGGTGCGGTACTTGCCGCCCATGTAGCCGGCGAAGACGTAGGTGAAGACGCGGCCGTTGATCGCCGTGGTGGAGGCGGCACCGGAGCGCAGGGTGATGTCCCAGGCGGCGACGGAGGCCTCCCCGCCGTTGGTCGTGCTGGTGCTGGGCGCGGTCCACGGCGTGGCGAGGGTGGCGGTGTTGGTCGGGTCGTAGATCTTGCCGCTGGGCGCGAGGTTGCCGTCGGTACCGGCACCGGCGGGGCCGTAGAAGGCGACGTGGTAGATGCCGGTCACGGGCGCGGTGTACGAGCAGGGCTGGTAGCCGGTGGGGTTGCCACCGCCGCTGAGGGCCTGCGGCCCGGCCTTCTCCTCCGCGCGGGTCCTGATGAGGCCCTGGGTGGTGGAGCCCGAGCTCGTGCGCTGCTCGGCGCAGCGGAACCCGTTGGCGCCGGTGGTGACGGCGGGCAGGGTCAGCGCGTTGGTGTCGGTGACGACGCCGGGGTTCCAGACGGTGATGTCCGCGTCGCCCGTGCCCATCGCGGAGGAGCCCAGCAGGATGCTCTCCCCCGCCTGCGCGTAGACGGAGAACAGGGTGCGCCGGCGGATCTGCACCGCGCCGGTCTCGGGCCCGTAGGTGCTGGTGCGCCACTCGATGCTGGCGCGGCACTGGTAGCCCCCCGCGACGGTGCACTGCACGTCGTTCGGGTAGAGGGTCGCGCTGCCGGCGGCCTGCGCGGGCGCGGCGGGCACGGTGAGCAGGCCGGCGCCGACGAGGGCGGCGACCGCGAGGGTGCGCAGGCGGCGGAGCACGGCGTACCTCCGGGTGGGGGCGGTGGTGGGGCGGGTGGCCCATCTCTGCATCGACCGGTGCGGTCACGGGCTGGAACGAGCTCACCCGGGCGGCGCAGCGCCGCCCTGCCGGTGCGCCCGTTAGGGTCGCCGACCGTGACCGGAGCCCCGCCCGCCGTGCCGGCGACCACCGCGGCCGCCGCCCGCGTGGCGGTCGTCATCCCCTGCCTCGACGAGGCGGCCGCCGTCGGCAAGGTCGTCGACGACGTGCGCGCCGCGCTGCCGGGCGCGCAGGTGTACGTCTACGACAACGGCAGCACCGACGGCACGGCGGAGGTCGCGGCCCGGCACGGCGCGCTGGTGCGGGTGGAGGAGCGGCCGGGCAAGGGCAACGTGGTGCGCCGGGCCTTCGCGGACCTGGAGGCCGACGTCTACGTCCTCATCGACGGCGACGACACCTACGACGCCTCGGCGGCGGGCGAGCTGCTGCGGGTGCTGGCCTCCGGCGGGTACGACCACGTCGTGGGGGTGCGCCGGCCGGGCAGCCTCACCGCGTTCCGCCGCGGCCACGCCGCGGGCAACCGGGCGCTGAACGAGGTGGTCAGCCGGGTGTTCGGGACGCCGGTGACGGACATGCTGAGCGGTTACCGGGTGATGTCGCGGCGGTTCGTGAAGTCGTTCCCGGCGATCTCGCGCGGGTTCGAGGTGGAGACGGAGCTGACCGTGCACGCGGTGAACCTGCGGGTGCCGCAGCGGGAGGTGCCGGTGGGGTTCCGGGACCGGGCGGAGGGCAGCACCAGCAAGCTGCGCACCTACCGCGACGGGTGGCGCATCCTGTGGTGGATCGTGCGGCTGGCGCACTACGAGCGGCCGCTGCTGGTGCACTCGGTGCTGGGCGGGCTGCTGGCGCTGGTGGCGGTGCTGCTGGGCATACCGCTGGTGGTGGAGTTCGCGCGGACGGGGCTGGTGCCGCGGTTCCCCACGGCGATCCTGGCCTCGGCGCTGGGGATGGTCGCCGCGCTGGTGGTGGCGGTGGGGTTCGTGCTGGACGCGGTGCGCCGGGCGGCGGACGAGTCGATGCGCCTGGCCTACCTGCGCTACCCGGCGCCCCCGGCGCGGCTGGCGGCGCCGGCGCCGGGGGCGCCGCGGTGAGGGAGGTGCTCCGGTTCTGCGCGTCGGTGCTGGCGGGGTTGCTGGCGCTGCAGGTGGTGCTGTTCGGCCTGCTGGTGGCGGCGCAGGCGGTGCCGAACGGGCCGGTCGTGGCGCGGCTGGCGCAGGCCGTGGACAGCGGTGAGTACGGCGCCCCGTACGCGCCGGACGGGTTCGGCGGGCGCGCCGACCGGTTCACCGAGTGCGTGGTGCTGGGGTACGGGGTGAGCTCGGCGGACGACCCGCGCAGCGTCTGGGTCCGGGCGGCGGGCGGGGTGCGGCTGAGCTCGTGCGAGGGCGGGGTCGCGGAGATCCGGTCGCTGGCGGCGGGGGGTTCGCTGGTGCCGGACGCGGGGTACTTCCGCTACTGGAGCGGGTACTCGGTGCTGACGCGGCCGGTGCTGGCGGCGTGGGGCGTGACGGGGGTGCGGCTGGTGACGGCGGCGCTGCTGGCGGTGGCCGCGGCGGCGGCGTTCATGCAGTTCCTCACGGCGGACCTGTTCCGCGACTTCCCGACGCTGCGCCTGG
>NZ_BAABIL010000366.1:0-8178 GCF_039542765.1 Kineococcus glutinatus | reverse complement strand
CGCCGTCGCTGGCCTACCTCGGCTACCCCGCCGCGCTGCTGCTGCAGGGGCGCATCGACGGCTACGTGTTCGCGGTGAGCACGGGGGTGGGGGTGGCGGGCGTGCTGCTGTCGTGGCAGCTCGCGACGGCGCTGCTGGCGCTGGACCGCGAGAGCGCCCGCCGCTTCCTCGACCCCGACCCGCGCCTGGCCCTGGAGCGCCGGGTCGCGGAACTGGCCGCCAGCCGGGCCGCGGTGGTCGCCGCCGTCGACGAGGAGCGCCGCCGCATCGAGCGGGACCTGCACGACGGCGTCCAGCAGCGGATCGTCGCCCTCGGGGTGCTGCTGGGCCGCGCCCGCCGCAGCGCGGACCCGGAGCGGGCGGCCCGGCTGCTCGCCGAGGCCCACGAGGAGTCCGGCCGGGTGCTGGCCGACCTGCGCGACGTCGTGCAGCGGGTGTACCCGGCGGCGCTGGAGGCCGACGGCCTGGTGGTCTGCGTGCGCGACCTCGCCGCCCGTGCGGCCGTGCCGACGCGGGTGGTCGCCGACGTGCCCGCCGAGCCGCCGCCCGCGGTGGCGCTGGCGGCGTGGTTCGTCGTCTGCGAGGCGCTCACCAACGTCGCCAAGCACGCCCGCGCGGGCAGCGCCGTGGTGGAGCTGCGCGGCGGGGAGGGGTTCCTGCGGGTGCGGGTCGGCGACGACGGCTCCGGTGGTGCCGACCCCGCGGGCAGCGGCCTGCGGGGCCTGGCGCGGCGGGTGGCGGCCGTGGACGGGCAGTTCGCGGTGCGCTCCCCGGCGGGCGGGCCCACCGAGGTGGAGGCGGTGCTGCCGTGCGGGTGATCGTCGCGGAGGATTCGGCGCTGCTGCGCGAGGGCGTCGTGCGGCTGCTGGCGGAGGAGGGCCACGACGTGGTGGCGGCGGTGGGGGACGCCGACGCCCTGCTCGCGGCGGTCGCCGAGCACCGCCCGGACGTGGCCGTCGTCGACGTGCGGATGCCGCCGGGCGGCACGGACGACGGGCTGCGCGCGGCGGTGGCGGTGCGGGGGCGCTGGCCGGGGACGGGTGTCCTCGTGCTGTCGCAGTGGGTGGAGCGCCGCTACGCCGACGAACTCCTCGCCGACGGCCGCGGCGGCGTCGGGTACCTGCTCAAGGACCGCGTGGTGGACGTCGGGCAGTTCCTCGACGCCCTCGCCCGGGTGGCCGCCGGCGGGGCGGCGTTCGACCCGGAGGTGGTGCGCCAGCTGCTGACCCGCCAGGAGCGCGACCCGCTGGCGCAGCTGACCGGCCGGGAGGGGGACGTGCTGGCGGCGATGGCGGAGGGGCTGAGCAACGCCAGCATCGCGGCCCGGCTGCACGTCTCGCAGAGCGCGGTGGAGAAGCACGCCGCCGCCATCTTCGACAAGCTCGGCATCCCCTCCGAGGGGGGTTTCAACCGCCGGGTGCTGGCGGTGCTGGCCCACCTGCGCGGTGGGGGCGGCTGACGGCGGTGGGCGGCCCCGCGGGTTCACCAGCCGCGGAACGGGCTGTCGCTGGAGAGCACCTCGACGTGCTCGCCGACCTCCTGCGCCGCCCACGCCGCCACCGCTACCCGGGCGTGCTCGGTGAACTGCGTCGGTGCGACCCGGATGCGCCGCACCGCCTCCCGCAGCCGGGGGAAGGGGATCTTCACGAACGGGGTCATCCCGAACCGGCTGGTGCGGAACCACAGCCGGTGGCCGCCGTCCTGCCGCCACACGAACCGCTCCTCCTGCTCGTCGGCGAACGAGACGTGCTTGATCTGGGCGGAGTAGCCGAACAGGTCGTAGTAGAGGTCCTGCTCCGCCTGCTCCTCCGAGCGGCCCCCCGCGTGGTCCTGCGCGAAGTAGGGCAGGTTGTCGCGGATCCAGCGCGCCCCGTCCTCGTCCCCGAGGTAGCGCACCCGGTGCCGCTCGGCGCCCAGCCCCTCCAGCGCCCGCTCGTCGAACCCGATCGCGCACCCCACGCTGCGCCGGGACATGCCGTACCCGCGCCACTGGCTGAGGGAGTCCTCCGCCGAGGACAGGCACACGATGAACGGGCCTGCGGCGGGGTCGATCTCCTGCGGCTCGGTGAGGCGGTCGCGCAGCCGGTGCAGCGCGGCGCGCCGCTCGGCGTCGCCGTCGAGGTCGGTCAGCGCCCGGTGCAGCAGATCCCGGGCGTAGTGGAACTCCCGGGAGTCGTTGAGGTACTCGAAGTGCGCCGCCCACAGGCAGGGCACGCGGTCGCCGGGCGCCCGCCCGCCGGTGGCGCGGCCCAGCCCGCCGGGTTCCTCGCCCCCGGTCATCGCCATCAGGGTCGCCAGGTCGGTGTAGTGCCACAGCAGACCGCCACCGTCCTCGCCCACCGCTGATGGTAGGCACAGGTCCCCGCGGACCGGCGAGCCGAGCGGGCGCCCCCGGCCCGGGACCGGGCGGGATCAGGAGCCGGTGGGGACGGGGCGCGCCGCGTCCACCCACCGCTCGAACTGCGCGGCGGGCAGCGGGCGGCTCCACAGGTAGCCCTGCCCCTCGTCGCAGCCCAGCGCGGCGAGCCGCTCGGCGGTGTCGCGGTCCTCCACGCCCTCGGCGACGGTGCGCAGCCCGAGGTTGTGCCCCAGCTCCACGATCGACCGCACGATGAGGGCGTCGCTGCGGTCGGTGCCCATCGCCGCGACGAACGAGCGGTCCACCTTCAGCACGTGCACCGGCAGGTTCTTCAGGTGGCCCAGCGACGTGTAGCCGGCGCCGAAGTCGTCGACGGACAGCACGACGCCGAGCGCGGCGAGCCGTTCCAGCACGGCGCGGGCGCGGGCCGGGTCGGCCAGGATGGCGCTCTCGGTCATCTCCAGCTCCAGGCAGGACGCCGGGACCCCCCAGCGCTGCAGCAGCTCGGCGACGTCGTCCGCGAGGCGGTCGTCGGAGAGGTTGCGGGCGGAGACGTTGACGGCCACCCGCAGCACGCGGCCGGAGTCGAGCCAGGAGCGGCACTGCCGCAGCGCGGCGTCGACCACCCAGCGGGTCAGCGGGCGGATCAGGGCGGTGCGCTCGGCGAGCGGGATGAACGCGTCGGGGAACAGCAGCCCGTGCCGGGGGTGCTGCCAGCGCACCAGGGCCTCGGCGCCCTCGACGCGCTCGCCCGGCAGCGACACCTTCGGCTGGTAGTGGAGCACCAGCTCGCCCTCGTCGACGGCGCGGCGCAGCTCGCCCAGCAGCCGCAGCCGCTCGGCGCTGTGGCCGTCGAGGTCCGGTGCGTACCGGCAGACGCCGAGGCCGCGCCCCTTGGCCGCGTACATGGCGATGTCGGCGTGCCGGAAGAGCGTGCCGACGTCGTCCAGGCCCGGGTCGCCGTCGACCACCCCGATGCTGGCCTCGACCCCCAGGAAGGCGCCGTCCACCTCCACCGGCGCCACCAGCGCGGCGTGCACCTCCTCCGCGATCCGCAGGGCGGCCTCCGCGCGGGCGGGCAGCAGCACGGCGAACTCGTCGCCGCTGAGCCGCGCGACGGTGCCCTCGCGGCCCACCACCTGGTGCAGCCGCTCGGCGACCGCGACGAGGACGACGTCGCCGTAGTGGTGGCCGAGGGTGTCGTTGATCTCCTTGAAGCGGTCGAGGTCGACGAGCAGCAGCGCCACCGGGGCCCCGCCGTCGGCGGCCGCCCGCAGCGCCTCGCCGGTGCGCTGCTGCAGCAGGGTGCGGTTGGGCAGGCCGGTGAGGGCGTCGTGCAGCGCCTGGTGGCGGTTCTCCTCCGCCTTGGCCGCGGTCTCGCGGCGGCTGCGGGTCAGCGCCGCGAGGAAGGTGCCCAGCATGAGCAGCCCGACCCCGAAGACCGCCGGCGTGGCCACGAGCAGGACGTGCTGGGTGCGGCCCATGTCCGCCAGCGAGGTGCGCGCCGCCGCCCAGTGCCGGTCGGCCTCGGCCTGCACGACGGCCTCGATGGCGTCGTAGTGCGGGTCGACGCTGGCCTCCTCGAAGGCCTCGGCGGCGGCGGGGTCCGCGGCGGCGGTGGCGAGCAGCGCCTCCACGGACCGCTCGTAGCGGTCGTGCAGGGCGAGCCACCCGGCGACGAAGCGGGCGTGGTCGGTCTCGGGGACCGCCCCGAGCTCGCGCAGCGCCGTCCGGGTCGCCTCGCCGGCGGCCTCGTACTCGGCGCGGGTCTCCCCGTCCGGTTCGGCCACGAGCTCGTCGGCGAGGTCCTCCTGCGCCAGCAGGGACTCCTCGGCCTGCTCGGACCACGACGAGACGAGGGCGCTGCGCTGCGCCTCGTCGGCGGCGCGGGCGTTGGCGACCGTCCCGGTCACCGTGAACGCCGTCAGCACGAGCAGGACCAGCACGAGCCCGACGGTGGCCAGCCGCGCCGTGAGGTGCGCGTGCGCGGCGCGCCGCAGCCGTGGCAGCAGCGGCCCCCGGCGGTGCCGCACCTGTGCTGGGGTCATCGCCGCACCTCCTCGCCGCCGTGGTCCTCGCGCTGGTCCCCCGTCCCATCGGCACCCGGGAGGGGTTCCTCCCGGGTGCCGGCGCGCTTTCACCCGTTCGGCCACCGCGCCACCCGCGCGGCGATCCGGTGAGCGGGCCGTGCGGCGGTCCCGCTCCTAACCTGGCCGGCATGAGCCGACCCGTCGCCACCAACCGCGCCGTCAGCCGCGAGGAGCTGCTGGACTTCTGCCGCCCCCGCCACCGGGTGCTGCTCGTGACGCGCCGCGCCGACGGCGGCGTGCAGGCCTCGCCGGTGTCCTGCGGGGTGGACCCCGGGGGACGGTTCGTCATCTCCACGTACCCCGAGCGCGCCAAGACGGCCAACGCCCGCCGCGACCCGGCCGTGACGCTCGTGGTGCTCTCCGACGACTGGGACGGCCCGTGGGTGCAGGTCGACGGGCGCGCCGAGGTCCTGGACATGCCCGAGGCGCTGGAGCCGCTCGTGGAGTACTTCCGCGCCTTCGGCTCCGAGCACCCGGACTGGGACGAGTACCGCCGGGCGATGGCCGAGCAGGGCAAGTCGCTGCTGCGGGTCACGCCGGAGCGCTGGGGCCCGGTGGCCACGGGTGGTTTCCCGGCGCGCCTGGCGGGCGGCTGACGGGCGGTCCGGGGTTCGGGCAGGCTGGCCCCGTGACCCGCCTCGACGCCGCCACCCACCTCGGCGCGCTGCGCTCCGACGCCGCCCGCCTCGCCGCGGTCGCGGCCGGTGCCCTCGACCGGCCGGTGCCCGCCTGCCCGGGGTGGGTCGTGCGCGACGTCGTGCGCCACCTGGGGGCCGTCTACCGGCACAAGGCGGAGTCCGTGCGGCTGGGCCGGCGCGCCCCCGAGGACGTGGGCTCCGACTGGCCGGACGACGACGCGGCGCTGCTGCCCTGGCTGGAGGCGGCCCTGGCCGACGTCCGCGGTGAGATCGACGGCGACCCCGGGCGCCCGGCCTGGTCGTGGTGGCCGGGTGACGCCACGACGGGTTTCTGGCAGCGCCGGATGGCGCAGGAGACCCTCGTGCACCGCGTCGACGTGGAGCAGGCCGCCGGGCTGCCCTCCGACGTCGACACGGTGCTCGCCGCCGACGGGGTGGACGAGGTGCTGACCGCGTTCCTGCCGGTGTGGCTCGCGGTGGACGGGGCTGCGGCCGGGGTGGGGGAGGACCTCGCCGTGCACGTCGCGGTGAGCACCGCGGGGCGGACCTGGGACGTGCGGGTGGCGGGGGTGCGGGCGGAGGTGTCCGAGGGCGCCTCGGACGCCCCCGCCCGGCTCGCCGGGCCCGCGGACGCGGTGCTGCTGTGGGCGTGGGGCCGCGGTGGCGCCGACCGGCTGGGGTTCACCGGTGACGAGGCGCAGCTGCACGCGCTGCGCCGGGCGCTGTCCGCCGCCACGCGGTAGCCCCTGAACCGCTCACACCGGCGGCTGCCGGTGGGTGTAGGCGGTGGGGAAGAAGCAGAACACCGGCGACTGCCCGGCGCTGCTGACGGCGATGTTGGGGGGTTTGAGCACGTCGGAGGCGTCGAACGCGATGCTCGCGGTGTCGTCGCCGGGCAGGTTCGGGTCGTAGGTGAACAGCGTGACCCGGGTGCCGTCCATCTGGTACCCCCACACGCAGGTCTGGTGGTTCAGCCCGAGGTCGAAGGGGTTCGCGGAGATGGTCTGGACCAGGCAGACCGGCGCCGGCCAGCCGGCGTCCACCCACTGCCGGATCTGCGGCCAGGCGTCCTTGAGGACGATGGCGGAGCGCCCCTCCAGCGGGTTCCCCGCGCTGCCGGTGTCGGGGTATGCGGGGTTCATCACCGCCAGCAGCCGGACGGGCAGGTCCGGCAGGTCGAAGCTGTCGACGAGGCGGCTCACGAGGTGGTCGTACAGCGGTGTTCCGGGCGCGGCCGGGACCGGCCGCTCGGCGGGGACGGGCAGACCGGCGCCGAAGTGGTCGAGCGCGGTGTAGACCATCCCCCCGCACAGGCCCAGCGCGGCGTTGCCGACGGGGATGCTCGCCACCCCGAGGTCGATGGTCGTCAGCGGCGCCTCGTCCCACCTGTTGGGGTAGGGGAACCCGTGGGTGGAGGGCCGGAAGTTCGTCGCGCGGAACGTGGAGGGTTCCAGCACGTACTCCACGACGGCGTCCTCCCCGGACCAGCCGTTCTGGTAGAGCGCGTAGCCGGGGCTGACGTCGACGGCGTACTTGTTCGTGCCGGCGAAGGGGTTGTCCCAGTCGATGCGCAGGCTCGAGCCGTCGCCGCCGACGGCGAACGTCGCGCTGCCCTCGGTGCCGGTGAGGAAACCTGCGGACTCCGAGGCCCACTCCGCGTCCGCGTGCCCGCCGACGTTCAGCGGGGGCTGGGTGCTCCACTCACCGTGGGCGAGGCTGCTGGCGGTCAGCGTCAGGTCCTGGTCGGTGCGGTTGCGCAGGACGATGCGGGTGCTCCTGGCGGCCATGTCGGCTCCTCCTCGGTCGGCTCCGGTCGCCGTCGCGGACCGGTCGGGGGGAGGAGGTGCGGGGCGGGGGGCTGATACGCGGACCCGATGGGTCAAGAAAGTCTTGACGACACTCGGTGGTCAAGGCATTCTTGACGCATGACCTCCCCGGAACGCCCCACCGCACCCGCCGCCCGGCCCACCGCCCGGTCCCGCTCCCTCGGCACCACGCTCGTGCTCGGCCTCGCCGCGGTCGCCGCCGCCGGTGTCGTCGTGGCCGTCGTCTCCGGCGCGCTGGAGGGCGGGGACGTCCTCAGCTTCCTCGTCGGCGCCGTGGCGGGAGGTGCCGCCATCGTCGCGCTCGCCGCCCTCGTCGGGCACCTGCTCGCCCGCCGGGCCGCCGCCCGCCGCCGCGACGCCGCCGTCCTCGACGCCCTGGAACCCCTCGGCCCCGCCGCGCGCGAGGGCGGCCGCCGGTGAGCACCGCCACCGGCCCGCTGACCGAGGCCGAGGCGCAGGCGCTGCGCGAGGCCGTCACCGAGGCCGTCCTGGCCACCCCCGCCGGCCTGCGCGAGGCGCTGGGCAGCGACCCCGACGCGGCGCTGCGGCTGGTGGCCGCCACCCGCGTCGCCGCCGAGGAGTCCAGCAGGCTGCTGCGCGAGGCCGTCGCCGGGGCCCGCGGCGCCGGGCACAGCTGGGACACCCTCGGCAGGCTCCTCGGCGTCAGCAAGCAGGCCGCGCAGCAGCGTTTCGCCACCCCCACCCGCCCCGCCCCCGAGGACGCCGCGGGCGAGCGCGAGCGCGTGCTGCTCTCACCCGTGACGGCGTTCGACGAGATGCCCCTCCTCGCCGAGCGCGGCCGCCGCGGCTGGCACGTCGTCGACTACGGCACCCTCTACCACCTGCTGGAGGCCTCCGACACGCAGTGGGAGCACCACCGCCAGCCGTGGAGCCCCGGTGCCCGCGGCCGCCTGGAGGCCGAGGGCTGGACGCTGGTCAAGACGATGACGTTCCCCTGGGGGTACTACAAGCGCCCCCTCGGCCTGCCGCCGGAGGCCTGAGCCCCGCGGGGTCGGGAGGCGCGCCACCCGCCGCCCGAGGTCGCCGAGGCGTGCGCGTCCCGGCGGAGCCGAGGCGGGGCGACCGGGCCGAGGAGGTGTCGGGTGCACGCGTCGGGGGGTCGGAGAAACCGTCGGCGCCGCCGGGCGGACCCCTAGGATCGGCGGGGTGGAACCGGTCAGGAGAGCGCGCTCCGGACGGCTCGCCCCGAGCATGGTGGAGGTGGCGGCGCGGGCCGGGGTGTCGGTGGGCACGGTCTCCAACGT
>NZ_BAABIL010000365.1:0-3778 GCF_039542765.1 Kineococcus glutinatus | reverse complement strand
GCGACCGGCGACGTGCCGCGCGCCGCGGCGACGACGGCCTCGAACAACCGCAGGTCGGTGGCGTCCTCCTCCGGGTGCCACTGCACCCCGAGCAGGAAGCCGCGCGCCGGGTCGGCGGCCTCCACGGCCTCCACCGTGCCGTCGGCGGCGCAGGCGGCGACCCGCAGGCCGGGGGCGAGGCGGTCGACGGCCTGGTGGTGGTAGCAGCGCACCCGCACCTGCTCGCCCAGCAGCCCGTGCAGCCGGGTGCCGGGGACGAGGCGGGCGGTGGTGGTGGCGAACACCGCGGGGGAGCCCTGGTGCCCGCTGCCGCCCAGGACGTCGGGCAGGTGCTGGTGCAGGGTGCCGCCGAGGGCGACGTTGAGGACCTGCGCTCCGCGGCAGATCCCCAGCACCGGCCGGCCCAGCCGCAGCGCCGCGTGCAGCAGGCTCGTCTCGGTGTGGTCGCGCGCGGGGTGCGGCGCCTGCGTGGTGGGCAGCGCCACCGCGCCGTAGCGGGCCGGGTCGACGTCGGCGCCACCGGTGAGCACCAGGGCGTCGAGGTCGGCGAGCTCGTCGTCGGACCACTCCGGCTCACCGGGCCCGGTCGGCGGCAGCAGCACCGGCCGGCCACCGGCGGCGCGCACCCCGTCGACGTACACGGCGGGCAGCAGCGCGGCGTCCACGTCCCAGACGCCGTGCCGGCTGCGCTCCAGGTAGGTCGTGAGCCCGACGAGCGGGCGCCGGGGTGCACCGGTCTCAGAGGCGCTCGAAACCACGGACCCGCTCCCAGTCGGTGACGGCGGCGTCGAACGCCTCCAGCTCCACGTGCGCGGCGCGCGCGTAGTGGGCCACGACGTCGGCGCCGAACGCGGCCCGCGCGACCTGCGAGCGCTCGAAGAGGCCGACGGCCTCCCGCAGCGTCGTCGGCACCCGCTCGGCGTCGCCGGTGTAGGCGTTGCCGGTGGTCGGCGCGGGCAGCTCCAGCTCGTTCTCCACGCCGTGCAGGCCGGCGGCCAGCAGGGCCGCGACGGCGAGGTAGGGGTTGGCGTCGCCGCCGGGCACGCGGTTCTCCATGCGCAGCGACGGCCCGTGCCCGACGACCCGCAGGGCGCAGGTGCGGTTGTCGTACCCCCACGCCACGGCCGTCGGCGCGAACGACCCGGCGGCGAAGCGCTTGTAGCTGTTGACGTTGGGGGCCAGCAGCAGCGTCAGCTCGCGCAGGGCGGCGAGCTGCCCGGCCAGGAAGGAGCGGAACAGCGGCGTCATGTCGGTGCCGGGGCCCTCGGCGAACACCCCCCGGCCCTCGGGGTCGGTGAGGCTGAGGTGGACGTGGCAGGAGTTGCCCTCCCGCTCGTCCAGCTTGGCCATGAACGTCAGCGACATGCCCTCCTGCGCCGCGATCTCCTTGGCGCCGGTCTTGTAGACGCTGTGCTGGTCGCAGGTCGTGAGCGCGTCGGCGTAGCGGAAGGCCACCTCGTGCTGGCCGAGGTTGCACTCGCCCTTGGCCGACTCGCAGTACAGGCCCGCCCCGTCCATCTCGGTGCGCAGCCGGCGCAGCAGCGGCTCCACCCGGCCGGTGCCCAGCAGGGAGTAGTCGACGTTGTAGCCGTTGGCCGGGCGCAGGTCGCGGTAGCCGGTGGCCGCGGCCTCCTCGTAGCTGACGCGCAGCAGGTCGAACTCCAGCTCCGTGGCCGCCGACGCGCGCAGCCCGTGGGAGGCCAGCCGCTCCAGCTGGGCGCGCAGCACCTGGCGGGGGGAGGGCCGCACGGGGTCCCCGGCGAGGGTGAGGACGTCGCACAGCACCAGCGCGGTGGCCGGGTGCCAGGGGATGCGGCGCAGCGTCGCGAGGTCCGGGCGCAGCAGGAAGTCGCCGTAGCCGTTCTGCCAGGAGGTGATCTCGTAGCCGCCGACGGTGTTCATCTCCACGTCGACGCCGAGCAGGTACGTGCACGCCTCGGTGCCGTGCTCGAGCACCTCGTCGAGGAAGAACCGCGCCGTGACGCGCTTGCCCTGCAGCCGGCCCTGCATGTCGGTCATGGCGACGAGCACCGTCTCCACGCGGCCGGCGGCGATGTCGGCGCGCAGTTCCGCCACGGACAGCGGTGGTCGCGGTGCACCCGGGACGCTGGCTTCCCCCACGGTTCCTCCGGTCGGCCTCGTGGTGACCGCGCGCCCGTCGTGACCGCGCGGCGAACCACCGGCGGGTCCGCGGGTCGACGTCGCGGAATGGTCTGCCACCAGACCATTCCGCGTCATCGAACCGGCGCGCCCCGGTGCTGTCAAGACCGTTGACGACCCCCGGTGCTGCGGGCATGCTCGAGCGCCTCGCGTCCCTGGAGCGCCCGCGCCGCCACCGGCCCGCGGCCCGACCCGCAGGGGCACCACCTCGGCCGGAGGTCGCCGTGAGCACTCCGCACCACCCACCCCGCCGCCCGGGATCCGTCGGCTACGAGGACGTCTCCGCCGACTACCTCCGGCAGCGCCAGCTGCGCCGCGGCGCCGCCGGCTGGCTGCTGCTCGCCGGCCTGGGCGTCGCCTACGTCATCTCCGGGGACTTCTCCGGCTGGAACTTCGGCCTCGCCGAGGGCGGCTGGGGCGGGCTGCTCATCGCGTTCGTCCTGATGGGCGTCATGTACACCTGCATGGTGTTCGGACTGGCGGAGATGTCCGCCGCGATGCCCGTGGCCGGCGCCGGTTACGGTTTCGCCCGCCGGGCGCTGGGACCGCTGGGCGGTTACGCCACCGGCGTCGCGATCCTCATCGAGTACGCCATCGCCCCCGCCGCCATCGCGGTGTTCATCGAGGGCTACGTCCGGGCGCTGGAGCTGTTCACCCTGGCCAGCCCGTGGCCGGTCTACCTGGCCTGCTACGCCCTCTTCGTCGGCATCCACCTGTGGGGGGTGGGGGAGGCGATGAAGGTCATCTTCGGCATCACGGCGCTGGCCGTCGTCGCGCTGGTGGCCTGGATGGCGGGCATGGTGGGTCACTTCGAGACCGCCAACCTCTTCGACATCGCGCCCACCGGCGCCGCGGGGGCCTCCGAGTTCCTGCCGTTCGGCGTCGCCGGGGTCCTCGGCGCGTTCGTCTACGGCATCTGGTTCTTCCTCGCCGTCGAGGGCGTCCCGCTCGCCGCGGAGGAGGCGCGCGACCCCCGCCGCGACCTGCCGCGCGGCATCATCGCCGCGATGCTCACCCTGCTCGTCTTCGGTGCGGGCGTGCTGCTGCTCGCCGCCGGGGGCGCCGGTTCCTCGGCGATGCAGGCCTCGGGCAACCCGCTGCCGGAGGCCGCGCGCATCGCCACCGGCGGGGACACGCTGCTGGCCGACTTCGTGAACTGGGTCGGTCTGGCCGGGCTGGTGGCGAGCTTCTTCTCCATCGTCTACGCCTACTCCCGCCAGCTCTTCGCGCTCTCCCGCGCCGGCTACCTGCCGCGCTGGATGTCGGTGACGGGCGCGCGCAAGACGCCGTACGTCGCGCTGCTGGTGCCGGCGGCCGTGGGGTTCGCGCTGGCGGCCTGGACGCAGGACGGTGCGCTGCTGATCAACATCGCGGTGTTCGGCGCGACGGTGTCCTACGTGCTGATGAACCTCTCGCACATCGTGCTGCGCCGCCGCGAACCGGACCTGGAGCGGCCCTACCGGACCCCCGGCGGCGTCGTCACCACCGGGGTGGCGCTGGTGCTGTCGGCCTCGGCGGTCGTGGCGACGTTCTTCGTCGACGAGCGGGCCGCGGGCATCACCGCGGCGGTGTTCGCCGCGTTCGTGGCCTACTTCTGGTTCCACTCCCGCCACCACCT
>NZ_BAABIL010000364.1:0-5426 GCF_039542765.1 Kineococcus glutinatus | reverse complement strand
GCCGGCGCGGCGGGCGCGGGGGGCAGCGGTGAGCCGCCCGCCCGGCGCGGCGCCGCAGGTGCTGCCCGGCGTGCGGCCCAGCCCCAACATCTGGGGCTCCCCCGACGTCTACGAGCTGCAGAACCGCGGCGTGGACCCCGACGGGGCGATCGACGCCGCCCTGCGCGCGGTGCACGACTGGGCGGGCGCGGACGTCCTCGACGTCGGCTGCGGGGCGGGCTTCCACCTGCCCCGCTACGCGGCCGCGGCCCGCGCCGTCGTGGGCGTCGAGCCGCACCCGCCCCTGGTGGAGCTGGCCGCGGCGCGCGTGCGGGACCTGCCCGGGGTGCGGGTGCTCACCGGCAGCGCCGAGCAGCTGCCGCTGCCCGACGCGAGCGTCGACGTGGCCTACGCGCGCTGGGCGTACTTCTTCGGCCCGGGGTGCGAGCCGGGGCTGGCCGAGCTGGAGCGGGTGCTGCGCCCCGGTGGTACGGCCCTCGTCGTCGACACCGACGCCGGGCGGGGCGCCTTCGGCGCGTGGTCGCGCCGCGCGGTGCCGGGCTGGGACCCCGCCGCGGTCGAGCGCTTCTTCGCCCGCCGGGGTTTCGGGGCGCAGCGGCTCGACGTGCGCTGGGAGTTCGCGACCCGCGAGGAGCTGGCGGCGGTGCTGCGCATCGAGCTCGGCCCGCAGGTCGCCGCCGACGCCCTCGCGGCGCTGCCGGGCACCGGCCTGGTGCAGCCGGTGGTGGTGCGCTGGCGGCGCCGGTGAGGCCGGCTCGACCCGCCGGAGCCGAGGCGGGATGATGACCCGCATGAGCACGCAGCCCAGCGCGGAGTCATCGACGGTCGGCCACGTCACCAGCTCGTCCGGCGGCGACCCGCAGCACGAGCAGCGTGCGCTGGCGCCGATCCGCTGGCCCAAGCCGAGCGGCGGCACCGTCGCCGCGCTCGTCGTGTGGGCGATCGGCCTCGTCGTCGCGGTCGTCGTCCCGGCGATCATCGCGCCGCCGGAGTTCGGCATGACCTCCAGCGACGCCTCGGGCACCGCCGACCCGGCGCCGCCCACCTCGGTGTCCGGCACCGCGATCGGCCTGGCCATGGGCGTCACCGTCCTCGGCTGCCTGGTCATGCTCTTCTCCGCCTACGCGCTGCACCGGCGCACCGGCAGCATCGGCGCCGCGATCCTGGCCTTCGTGCCGACGTTCGTCGTCGTCGCCAGCGGCGCGATCATCGCGACGATGCTGCTGCTGGCGTGACACCCGCCTGACGCACCCGCCGGGCGCACCCGGCCGGCGCACCCGGCCGGCGTACCCGGCCGGCGCACCCGGCGCAGCGGTAGCCGGGCCGGCCGTGTCGGTGCCGGCTCCTACCGTGGGGACGTGCCCACCAGGACCACCACCCGCCCCGCCCGCCCCGGCTACCGCTGCGCCGAGTGCGGCTGGACCACCGCCAAGTGGGTGGGCCGCTGCGGGGAGTGCCAGGCGTGGGGCACCGTCGAGGAGGTCGGCACCGCGGTGGTCCGCACCACCGCGGCGGCCGCGGTGCGCGAGCCCGCCCGCCCCATCGCCGACGTCGACGTCGAGGCGGCCCGCGCCCAGCCCACGGGCGTCGACGAGCTGGACCGCGTCCTCGGCGGCGGCCTCGTGCCCGGCGCCGTGGTGCTGCTCGCCGGGGAGCCGGGGGTGGGCAAGTCGACGCTGCTGCTGGACGCCGCCTCCCGCGCGGCCGCGACGGGCCGCACCGTCCTGTACGTCACGGCGGAGGAGTCCGCCGCCCAGGTGCGGCTGCGCGCCGAGCGCATCGGGGCGCTGCGCCCGCGGCTGCTGCTCACCTCCGAGACGGACCTCGCCACGGTGCTGGGGCACGTCGAGCACAGCGCGCCGGACCTGCTCGTCGTGGACTCCGTGCAGACGGTGGCCTCGGCCTCGGTGGAGGGGACCGCGGGCGGGGTGACGCAGGTGCGGGAGGTGGCGGCGGCGCTCATCGGGGCCGCCAAGCGCCGCAACCTCGCCACGCTGCTCGTCGGGCACGTCACGAAGGACGGCTCGATCGCCGGGCCGCGGGTGCTGGAGCACCTCGTCGACGTCGTCTGCCAGTTCGAGGGCGAGCGGCACTCGCGGCTGAGGCTGCTGCGGGCGGTGAAGAACCGGTACGGGCCGACGGACGAGGTGGGCTGCTTCGACCTCACCGAGGACGGCATCGAGGGCCTGGCCGACCCCAGCGGCCTCTTCGTCTCCCAGCGCGGCGGCGACCCGGTGCCCGGCACGTGCATCACGGTGACCCTGGAGGGCCGCCGGCCGCTGCTGGCGGAGCTGCAGGCGCTGGTGGCGGCCAACGGCGGCGGGGGCAGCCCGCGCCGGGTCACGAGCGGGCTGGAGGCCAGCCGGGTGGCGATGCTGCTGGCGGTGCTGCAGCGGCGCCTGGGGGTGCCGCTGGCCGACCGCGACACGTACGTGGCGACGGTTGGCGGGGTGAAGCTCACCGAGCCGTCCGTCGACCTCGCCGCGGCGCTGGCGGTGGCCAGCGCCGCGGCCGACTGCCCGCTGCCGGCGGGGCTGGTGGCGTTCGGCGAGGTGGGCCTGGCCGGTGAGGTGCGTCCCGTGACGGGGGCGCCGCGGCGGCTGTCGGAGGCGGCGCGGCTGGGGTTCACGACGGCGGTGGTGCCGGCGGGGTCGGGCAGCGCGGGGCGGGTGCCGGCGGGGCTGGCGGTCCACGAGGTGAGCACCCTGGCGGAGGCCGTCCGTCACGCCCGGATCGTGCGGTGACCGCTCTGGAGCGTCACCGGCGATAGCATCACCGTCGACCGCCGCTGGTTCACCCGGTCGGCGGTTCCGCACCCGGGGAACCCGGCCGGCCCGTGCCGGTCGCAGCGGCCTCGCCCGTGATGGAGGAGACCGTGCCGACAGCAGACCGCACCCCCGAGGAGATCCTGCGGGCCACGCTCGCGGCGGTCGCACCCGGGACCGAACTGCGCGACGGGCTGGAGCGCATCCTCCGCGGGCGCACCGGCGCCCTCATCGTGCTGGGCTTCGACCGGGTCGTGGAGTCCATCTGCACCGGCGGTTTCGCCCTCGACGTGGAGTTCTCCGCCACCCGGCTGCGGGAGCTGGCGAAGATGGACGGCGCCATCGTCCTCGACCGCGACGT
Source organism: Kineococcus glutinatus (assembly GCF_039542765.1). NCBI lineage: Bacteria > Bacillati > Actinomycetota > Actinomycetes > Kineosporiales > Kineosporiaceae > Kineococcus > Kineococcus glutinatus. The sequence continues at coordinate 2,300 of NZ_BAABIL010000364.1, read as the reverse complement.
CAGCAAGATCGTCCGCGCGGCGGTGCAGCTCCTGCCGGACGCCACGATCGAGACGAGCGAGTCGGGCACGCGGCACCGCACCGCCGAGCGCGTGGCGAAGCAGACGGGCTACCCGGTGATCTCGGTGAGCCAGTCCATGCGGATCGTGGCGGTCTACGTGGGTTCGCGCCGCTACGCGCTGGAGGGCTCGGACGCGATCCTCGGCCGCGCCAACCAGGCGCTGGCCACGCTGGAGCGCTACCGCGCCCGGCTCGACGAGGTCACGGGCACGCTGTCCGCGCTGGAGATCGAGGATCTCGTCACCGTGCGCGACGTCTGCTCGGTCGTGCAGCGCATGGAGATGGTGCGGCGGATCGCGGACGAGATCGCCGGCTACGTCGTCGAGCTCGGGGTCGACGGGCGGCTGCTGTCCCTGCAGCTCGACGAGCTCATCGGCGGTGTCGGGCCCGACCGCGAGCTCGTGGTGCGCGACTACCTGGAGTCGACCAAGCACGCCGGTCCGGCGGAGGCGGTGCTCGCGGACCTGGCGGCGCTGGGTGCCTCCGAGCTCGTCGACCTGACGCACGTGGCGCGCATCCTGGGCTTCTCGGTGGGCGGTGACTCCCTGGACGCGGCGGTCAGCCCGCGCGGTTACCGGCTGCTGCACCGGGTGCCGCGGCTGCCGGGCGCGATCGTGGAGCGGCTGGTGGAGCAGTTCGGCGACCTGCAGAAGCTGCTGGCCGCGAGCATCGACGACCTCATGACGGTCGACGGGGTCGGCGAGCAGCGCGCCCGCGCCGTGCGGGAGGGGCTGTCCCGGCTGGCGGAGTCCAGCATCCTCGAGCGCTACGTCTGAGCGTCCCCACCGGGCGGCGGGTGCGGGTCACCCGCGGGTGGAGGTCACCGGCGGGTGCGGGTCACCGGCGGGTCGCGGTCACCGGCGGGTGGCGGTCACTGGAGGGTGAAGGTCGCCGGCCGGGTGGTGAGGTCGCCCAGCCGTGCGGTGACGGCGTACTCCCCCGCCCCGGCGCGGGTCTGCCCGGTGGGGCAGCCGGCCTCGGAGCCGATGCCCTGCCAGGTGGTCCAGGCACCCGTCGGCTTCCCCGGCTCCAGCTCGACGACCCGGGAGGTGGGTGCGGTCGCGCAGTCCGTGGAGTTCCACACCCGCTGGCCGGCGGCGGTCACCTCCAGCTGCTCCACCTGCGACCCCATCCGCACGGCGCACGGGGTGTCGGAGACGTTCTCCACCACGAGGCGGAAGCGCGGTTTGGCGTCGGGCCCGTAGGTGGCGGCGTCGGGGCCGACGCTCACCGTCAGGTCCGTCGCGGTGCACTCGCGGGCCGGGTCGGCCGACGGTGCCGGTGATTCCGCCGCCGTGGCGCTGGAGGCGGTGCCGGTGGCCGTCGCCGGCGCGGCGGCGGCCGTCGTGGCCGCGGCGCTCGGGGTGGGGTCGAAGGCGCTGGGCTGGGCGGCCGACGGCTGCCCACCGCCGCGGGTGAGGCCCCACACGACGGCGGCGACGACGGCGGCCAGGACGAGGAGCAGGACGATCCGTCGCCGCCAGTAGGTGCCGGATCCCTCGGGACCCACGGGGTGCAGGACGCTGCTCACGCGGGCGAAGGTACCCGGCCGGCCCGGGGGCGCCGCACAGCCGCGCCGTCCCGGGCGCTTGACGCCCCCCGGACGGGAGTGTCCAATCACTCACGTGCCGACGACGTCCAGCCGCTCCACCGCGCAGGCCCAGCGCTCGCGCGTCACCGCCAGCGCGGTGCGGGTCTTCGCCCGCACCGGCTACCACGCCACCCCCGTCACCGACGTGGCCACCGAGGCCGGCATCTCCCCCGCTTACGTCTTCCGGCTCTTCCCCGGCAAGCTGGCCGTCTTCGTCGCCGCGGTGGAGCACTGCTACGGGCGGGTGCTCGAGGCGTTGCAGGAGGGCGCGGACCGCGCGGCGGGCGCGGGCGCGGCGGAGGTGCTGGCGGCGATGGGTGACGCCTACGCCGAGCTCATCGCCGACCGCGACCTGATGATGCTGCAGGTGCACGCGCAGAGCGCCGCCGACGTGCCGGAGGTGGGCGAGGCCGTGCGCCGGGGCCTGGCGGCGATCGTGGCGCTGGCGAAGGAGCGCTCCGGCGCCGACGACGCGGCGGTGCAGCGTTTCATCGCCTACGGGCAGCTGTGCCACCTCATCGTCACCACGGGCCTCGACGAGGTGGACGCCGCGTGGGCGCGCACCCTCACCACCGGCGTGCGGCACGTCGGGGCGCCGGCCCGCTGAGCCGCCCGGCCCACCCGCGGCGGCCCGGCCCGCTCAGGGCACG
>NZ_BAABIL010000363.1:0-720 GCF_039542765.1 Kineococcus glutinatus | reverse complement strand
CCCGGGACTACTCCGCCTACCGCGAGTACGCCCCCCGCTTCGTCTCCGAGTTCGGGTTCCAGGGGCCGCCGGCCTGGTCGACGCTCACCTCCGCCGTCCACGACACCCCGCTGGACCCGTACGGGCCGCAGATGCTCGTCCACCAGAAGGCCGACGAGGGCAACCTCAAGCTCGAGCGCGGCCTCGGCGAGCACCTGCCCCGCTGGCGCGACGTCGACGGGTGGCACTGGGCCACCCAGCTCAACCAGGCGCGGGCCATCGGCTTCGGCATCGAGCACTTCCGCAGCCTGTTCCCGCTGACCACCGGTGCGGTGGTGTGGCAGCTGAACGACGAGTGGCCCGTCGTGTCCTGGGCCGCCGTCGACTCCGCGGGCATCCGCAAGCCGCTGTGGCACGTGCTGCGCCGCGTCTACGCCGACCGGCTGCTCACCGTCCAGCCCCGCGACGGGTCCCCGGCCCTCGTGCTGCACAACGACAGCGACACCGCCTGGAGCGGGGAGGTCACCGTCGTGCGGGCCGGCACCGGCGCCGGCGGCGGGGAGCTGGCGCGGGAGGTCCTCCACCTGGAGGTCGGTCCCCGCGCGGCGGTCACCGCCGCCCTCGGGGACGTCGCGGTGCCCGGTGACGGCGCGGCGGAGTTCCTGCACGCCACCACCGCCGACCCCTCCGTCGCGGCCGCGTTCTGGTACTTCGCGGAGGACACCGCGCTGCGGCTGGCGG
>NZ_BAABIL010000362.1:0-5844 GCF_039542765.1 Kineococcus glutinatus | reverse complement strand
GCACCGCCGCCAGGGCGCGGCGCAGGTCCGCCGCGCCCAGGCGCCCGGTGAACAGGTGCACCCAGCCGGGGCCCACCTCCTCGGCCAGCGCCCGGGTCACCTCGTTCGAGGGGACGAGCACCGGGCGGTCCAGCGACAGCGCCAGCAGCAGCGCGCCGGAGTTCTGCATCCGCGCGTACGGCAGCACGACCAGCTCCGCCGCGGCCACCTCGGCGGCCAGCTCCGCGTCGTCGAGGTGGCGCAGCAGCACGTCGACCCCCGGGTCGGCCGCGGCCGCCGCGGTGATGCGCCCGGCCAGCGCCGGGTCCGGGCACGCCCCCGCGATCCGCAGCTCCACCGGGCCGCCGGCACCGTCCCGGCCGCCCAGCTCCCGGAACGCCGCGAGGAGCCCGTCGACGTCCTTGTAGGGCCGCAGCAGCCCGACGTGCAGGAACCGCCCCGGCACGGGCCGCACCCCGGGCGGCGGGACGTACCAGCCGCGGTAGTGCCCGTGCGGGACGAGGACCGCGGGGGCCGCCGGGCGCACGGTGCCCGCGGTCGCGGGGGTGAGGTGGACCGTGAGGTCCGTCGCCCGGTCCGCCGCGGCCAGCAGCAGGCGCTCGAGCGGGCCGCCGCGCTCGTGCGGGGCGGGGTTGTGGACCGTGCGCACCAGCGCCGGGCCGCCCAGGGCCAGGCGCGCCAGGAGCACGGCGAACGCCGCCCGGCGCGCCGCGGTCCGCGCCGGGGTGCTGCCGCGCAGCAGGACCTCGGGCCAGTGCACGTGCAGCACGTCGTAGCGGCCCAGCAGCGCGTGCCGCCAGGAGAACGTGCGGGCCCGCACGTCCGGCGGCAGCGACCGCAGCAGCAGGCTCAGGTAGGGGTTGGTGGTGGGCCGCGGGGCGCGGAACGACTGCAGCACCACGAGAGGGCGGTCCACGGCTCAGCCGTACGCCGTGATGAACTCGCGCAGCAGGGTGCTCGTCGTGCCGTGGGTGTACGGGAAGTACACCACCCGCGCCCCGACCTCGGCCATGCTCGCCTCCAGCTCGTCGCCCTTGGGCGTGCCCTTCCAGTCGTCGCCCTTGAAGAGCACGTCGAAGTGCAGCCGGTCCCACATCGGGCGCTTGTCGCTGGTGCAGTCGTCGGCGACGACCGCGTCCACGATCGACAGGCTGGCCAGGATGTCCATGCGCTCGGCCAGCGGCACGACGGGGCGCCGGCCCTTGGTGCGCTCCACGACCTCGTCGGTGACGGCGCCGACGACCAGTTCGTCGCACTGCGGGCGCGCCCGCCGCAGGATGTTGAGGTGGCCGATGTGGAACATGTCGTAGACACCGGGCACGTACCCGCGGACGGTCATCCGGACCTCCTGCTGGCGCTGTCGAGAGCGGTGGTCTGCCGGTACCACGCCACCATCGATGCGGCGGTGACGAGCGCGAAACCCACGGCGAGCGAGCCGTACACCCAGCGGAACCCCGCCGGCCAGCCCAGCAGGGCGACCACGATGCAGAGCACGCCGTAGTCCACCGGCACGGAGGCGAGCGAGCGCAGCACCGAGTGCTGGCGGGCCTCCCCGGCGGCCACGACGGCCTGGCCGTCGCGGGTCCCGGCCAGGCGGCGGAGGTGGTCGTTGAGGATGATGGTGAAGAACCACGTCGTGGCGCAGGCGCTGAACAGCAGCGGCAGCAGCAGCCACGTGGTGGGCAGCGGGTCCCACGCGCGGTAGGCGCCGACGAGGACGGCCAGGTGCAGCGTGGAGGTCTTGGCGGCGTCGACGACGTGGTCCAGCCACTCGCCGGCCTTCGAACCGCCGCCCCGCAACCGGGCCAGCTGCCCGTCGGCGGCGTCCAGGGCGTACCCGAGCACGAGCAGCGCCGCCGCCACGAGCCCGGTCCACCACGCCACCGGGGCCAGCGCCACCACCGCGATCCCCGCGGCGGTGGTGGCGCCGGAGACGGCGGTCACCTGGTTGGGGGTGGCCCCGAGCAGGTGGGCGGCGGCGGCCAGGCGGCGGCCGAGGGGCCGGTTGACGAACCGGGAGTACGCCGGGGCGCCCTTGGCGCTCTTCTGCGCGGCCGCCAGGCGGGCCACGGCCTCGGAGTAGCCCGTCCGCGCCGGCGCGGGCGGGCCGGCCGTCGCGGGTCCGCTCGTCGCGGGGTCGCTCGTCGCGGGTCCGCTCATCGCAGGTCCGCCAGGGACGGCGCCGCGGCGGCGCGCTGGATGGGGGCGCCGTGGCGCGCACCGCCGGCGGCGGCCTTGAGCGGGCGCCACCACGACTCGTGCTCCTCGTACCAGCGCACCGTCTCCGCCAGCCCCTCGTCGAGGCCGACGCGGGGGGCGTACCCGAGCTCGGCGCTGATCCTGCCGATGTCGAGGGAGTAGCGGCGGTCGTGCCCGGGGCGGTCGGGCACCTCGCGCACGAAGCCCCAGTCGCGGCCGCAGGCGTCCAGCAGCCGCTGGACGAGCTCGCGGTTGGTGAGCTCCGTCCCGCCGCCGATGTGGTACGTCTCGCCGGTCCGGCCACCGGCCCGGACCAGTTCGATGCCCCGGCAGTGGTCGGACACGTGCAGCCAGTCGCGCACGTTCGACCCGTCGCCGTAGAGCGGCACCGGCAGGCCGTCCAGCAGGTTCGTCACGAACAGCGGGACGAGCTTCTCCGGGAACTGGTGGGGGCCGTAGTTGTTGGAGCAGCGCGTGACCACGACGGGCAGGTCGTGGGTGCGGGCGTAGGCCAGGGCGAGCAGGTCGCTGCCCGCCTTGGAGGCCGCGTACGGCGAGCGCGGGTCGAGCGGCTGCCCCTCGGCCCAGGAGCCGGTCTCGATGGAGCCGTAGACCTCGTCGGTGGAGACGTGGACGAAGCGCTCCACGCCCTGCCGGCGCGCCTGCTCCAGCAGCGTCTGGGTGCCGAGGACGTTCGTCACGACGAAGTCGCGCGCCGCGTCGATCGAGCGGTCGACGTGGCTCTCGGCGGCGAAGTGGACGACCTGCGCGCAGCCGGCCATGGCCTCGGCGACGTCGTCGGGGTCCGCCACGTCGCCGCGGACGAACGTCAGCCGCTCGTCGCCGAGCAGGCCGGCCAGGTTGGCGGTGCTGCCGGCGTAGGTGAGCTTGTCGAGGACGACGACCTCGGCGCCGGTCAGGTCCGGGTACTCCCCGGACAGGGCGGCGCGGACGTACTGGGAGCCGATGAAACCGGCTGCGCCCGTGACGAGGATCCTCATGCGGCGCAAGCCTGCCAGGTGATGACCCTCCGTGGGGAGGGAACCACCGTCTTGCTAGCACGAGGCGCGCGCCGCCAGAGTGCGCGCGCAAGAACTTCTGGCCAACACCTTACGCTCCGGCCACTAAGCGCATACGCTGTGCAAGCTCGGGGGAGGCACGGGACGCGGGGGGCAGGGTATGAGGGGGATAGTCCTGGCTGGTGGATCGGGCACGAGGTTGCACCCGATCACCCAGGGGATCAGCAAGCAGCTGGCGCCGGTGTACGACAAGCCGATGATCTACTACCCGCTGTCGCTGCTCATGGCGGCGGGCATGTCGGACATCCTGGTCATCACCACGCCCCACGAGGCCGACCAGTTCCACCGGCTCCTCGGCGACGGGTCGCAGTTCGGCATCGCCATCTCCTACGCCACGCAGGCCAAGCCGGACGGCCTGGCGCAGGCCTTCCTCATCGGCGAGCACTTCCTCGGCGGGGACTCGGCCGCGCTCGTGCTGGGGGACAACATCTTCCACGGCGCCGGCCTGGGCGAGCAGCTCCAGAAGCACACCAGCGTCGACGGCGGCTCCATCTTCGCCTACCGCGTGGCCGACCCGGGCGGGTACGGCATCGTGGAGTTCGACGCCGCCGGCAACGTGCTCTCCCTGGAGGAGAAGCCCGCCGCCCCCAAGAGCCGCTACGCCGTGCCGGGCCTGTACTTCTACGACAACGACGTCGTGCCCATCGCCAAGGGACTGCGCCCCTCCGCGCGCGGGGAGCTGGAGATCACCGACCTCAACCGGGTCTACCTGGAGCAGGGGCGCCTGCACGTCGAGGTCCTCCCGCGCGGCACCGCCTGGCTCGACACCGGCACGGTCGAGAACCTCATGGCCGCCGGGGAGTACGTCAGGGCGCTGGAGGTGCGGCAGGGGCTGAAGGTGGGCTGCCCCGAGGAGGTCGCCTGGCGGATGGGGTTCCTCGACGACGAGGCCCTGCTCGCCCGGGCCGACGCCCTGTCGAAGTCCGGGTACGGCGAGTACCTGCGAAACCTCGTGGAGCCGGTCCGGTCGTGCTGACGCGCGCCTGACACCGGCCGGGCGGCCTCGGCCCGAAACCCGCCGGGCGGCGTCAGCGCGCGCCGGCGTCCGCCGCCAGCACCTCGGGAGCCGCTGCGGCCCAACGGCTGCGCCAGTCCCCGATGGGTTCCACGCCCGCCGCCGACGTCGCGCCCGTCGCCAGCACGGAGAACGCCGGGCGCGGCGCCGGGCGCGGGAAGTGCGCCGTGTCGGTCGCCGCCACGCGCCCGGGGTCCAGGCCCAGCGACACCGCGACCGCGCGGGCGAACTCCCACCACGAGGCGCGGCCGGCGCTCGTCGCCGCGTACGCCCCCGCCGGGGCGCCCGCGGTCACCAGGTCCAGCACCTGCCCGGCCACGTCCACCGTCCACGTCGGGGAACCGACCTGGTCGTCGACGACCGACACGGTGTCGCGCTGCGCCAGCAACCGGGCGATCGTCCGCGGGAAACAGCCGCCGTGCCGGCCGTACAACCACGCCGTGCGCACCACCAGCGCGTCCGGGCACGAGGCCCGCACGGCCCACTCCCCGGCCGCCTTCGTGCGCCCGTACGCCGACCGGGGAGCCGGCAGCGCGTCCTCCGGGTAGGGCTCGTGCGCCGTCCCGTCGAAGACGTAGTCGGTGGAGACGTGCACCAGCCGCGCCCCCGCCGCCGCCGCCTCCCGCGCCACCACCGCCGCACCCCGGGCGTTCACCGCGAACGCCGCCGCCTCCTGCTGCTCGGCGTCGTCCACCGCCGTCCACGCCGCGCAGTTCACGACGACCGCAGCACCCGCCACCGCCTCGGCCACCTGACCCGGCACCGCGACGTCCACGTCGCCGCGCGCCGCGGCCACCACCTCCAGCCCCCGGCGGCGCAGCAGTTCCACGACGTCCACGCCCAGCATCCCGCCAGCCCCGAGAACCACCCACCGCCGCGTCATGGCCCCATCCTGCCGGGAGGTCGGTGCCCCTATGGTGCGGGGATGGACGTCGAGGAGATGGGCATCGAGGGCGCGTGGTGCTTCCGCCCCCGGCAGCACACCGACGAGCGGGGGGTGTTCCTCGAGCAGTTCACCACCGCGGCCCTCGAACGGGCCACCGGGCACCGCATGGACGTGGCCCAGGTCAACACCTCCGTGTCCGCCGCCGGCGTGGTGCGCGGCGTCCACTTCGCCGACGTCCCACCGGGACAGGCCAAGTACGTCACCTGCACCGCCGGTGCGGTGCTCGACGTCGTCGTCGACGTCCGGGTCGGCTCACCCACCTTCGGCGAGTGGCGCGCCGTCCTCCTCGACGACGTCGACCGCGCCGCGGTGTACATCGCCGAGGGGCTCGGGCACGCCTTCTGCGCGCTGGAGGAGGGCTCCACCGTCGTCTACCTCTGCTCCACCGGCTACGCCCCCGGCCGCGAGCACGGCATCCACCCGCTCGACCCCGAGCTCGCCATCGCCTGGCCCGGCACCGACCGCCGCGGCCGGCCCCTGACGCACCTGCTCTCGGCCAAGGACGCCGCCGCCCCCGGCCTGGCCCGCGCCCGCGACGAGGGGCTGCTGCCCCGGGCGGCCGCCTGCGCGACGGCGCCCCGCCAGCCGGCCGCCCGCGGCTGAGG
>NZ_BAABIL010000361.1:0-5712 GCF_039542765.1 Kineococcus glutinatus | reverse complement strand
TCGGCCGTGGCCGGCGCCGCGATCACCACGTGGTCCGCCCGGTCCCAGATCTCGCCGGTGCGCTCGGCGGGCAGGGTCTCCACCGCCCCCTCCACGGGTCGGCCGCGGCGGGTCACGGCCAGCACGTCCGCCCCCAGGGCGCGCAGGGCGGGGATCATCGCCCGGCCGATGCCGCCGGCCCCGACGATCGCCACGGTGCTGCCGCGCAGCGTGGTCGTCGCGGCGGCCACCGACGGGTCCCAGCCCCGGGCCGCCAGCGCCGCCGGCAACTGCCGGACCCCGGCGAGCAGCAGCGCCACGGCGTGGTCGGCGACGGCCTCGGCGTAGGCCCCCGCGGCCGAGGTCCAGTCGCGGCCGGGGTCCACGACACCCGCCTCGAACCAGGACTCGATGCCCGCCGAGGACAGCTGCACCCAGCGCACCGCGTCGGGCAGCGGCCGGGGGAAGCCGTCCGGGCCGCCGATCCAGACCACGGCCTCCGCCTCGTCCAGCGCCACCGGGCGACCGCCACCGCGGCGCACGGCGTCCAGGACGTCGTCGTCGGGCTCGGGGCCGACGTGCACGGCGGGGCCGGCTGCGGTGGCGGTGCTGCTCATGCGCTGTTCCTCCGGTGCGTGCTGGGGTGTGGTCGGCACACCCTGGCACCCGCCCGCGGCGCCCGCCGCCCGGGGACGCCCGACCTCTCTCGTCCGGTCCCGGAGCGCCCATCTCCGGGTTCGGGCGCTTGACAGGGCCCCTTCGACCGCCCGAACCCGGAGATGGGCGCGGGAGCAGGGGCGCGGGAAGTCGGGCGCGGGAAGTCGGGCGCGGGAAGTCGGGCGCGGGAAGTCGGGCGCGGGAGGCGCGGGATCCCGTCAGAAGCGGCGGTTCGCCAGCACCGGCACCGCGGCGCGGGCGGTGGCCACCTCGTCGGGGTCGACGTCCACGACGAGCAGCCCCGGCGCGTCGCCGAGGGAGTCCAGCACCTCCCCCAGCGGGGACACCACGAGGCTGCACCCGATGCCCGAGGGCGCCCCGCCGCGCGGTGCGGCGCCCACGGACGCGGGGTCGGCCTGCCCGCAGGCGGCGACGAACGTCGTGGAGTCCAGCGCGCGGGCCCGCGCCAGCACCTGCCACTGCTCGACCTTGCCGGGCCCGGCGCCCCAGGACGCGGCCACGACGGACACCTGCGCCCCGCGGTCGGCGAGGGCCTGGTAGAGCCCGGGGAAGCGGATGTCGTAGCAGGTGCTGACGCCGACCCCGACGCCGTCGACGGTCACGACGAGGGGTTCGTCCCCGGCCGCGACGGTGCGGGACTCGGTGAACCCGTACGCGTCGAACAGGTGGATCTTGTCGTAGGCGGCGTCGAGACCGGGGCCGGTGACGAGCAGGGTGTTGCGCACCCGCGTGCCGTCGGCCGGGGTGAACATCCCCACCACGACGGTGACGCCGGCCTCGACGGCGGCCTTGCGCACGGCGGTGGCCCAGGGCCCGTCGAGCGGTTCGGCGACGGGGTGCAGCGGCACCCCGAAGCAGCACATGGTCGCCTCGGGCAGCACGACGAGGGACGCCCCGCGCAGGGCGGCGGAGGCGACGGCCTCCCGCACGAGGTGGAGGTTGGCGGTGGGCTCGGGGGTGGCGGCGATCTGGGCGAGGGCGATGCGCACGCGCACAGGGTGCCACCGCGCCCGGCCGCGACCGCCGGGGTGGTGCCCGATCGTGACCGACCGGACACCACCCGCGGTGTCGCGCCCCCGCGGGGCCGTGCTCAACCCCGGCCGAGGAGGGAGCGGATCTCGGCGTACACGCCGGGCCGGATGCTGCCCTCGCCCCCGAAGACGACCGCGCGGCTGAGCGCCGGCGCGCCGGCGTGCAGGGCGAGGAACGCCTCGCGGGTGGCGGGTGCGAGCGCGCCGCCGGGGGTCAGCAGCAGCGGCCCGCGGTGGGTGCCCATGGCCGCGGCGCCGACGAGGGCGTCGGGCCAGGTGGCGCCGGTGGCCACGCCGAGCGCCTCGGTGGGGGCGTCGCCGGAGCCGGGGGCCGCGCCGGCGAAGCGGGCGGCCACCAGCCGGGCGGTGTCGTAGCGGTCGCGGCCGACGATCGCGCGCTCGGCCTCGGCGGGCAGGGCGCGGACGGCGGGGCCGCCGGCGGGCACGACGCGCTCTGCGCGGGGGTCGTGGCGGTCGAGCCACTCGCGGGTGGCGGCGGGCAGCTGCTCGCCCTTGGTGAGCAGCACGACGCCGCCGGTGTGGGAGGCGAGCGCCGCGACGGCGAGGCCGTCGGGGAAGTTGGTCCCGGAGGCGAGGTAGACGGGTCCGGTGTCGACGCCGGCCTGCACCCGGTCGGCGATCGCCACGGCGGTCTCGTAGCGGTCGTCGCCGCCGATGCGGATGACCCGGTAGCGCCCGTCCAGCTCGATGAGCGCGGTCTGCACCCGGTCGGAGAGGGCGTTGGTGCGGCCGAGGACGTAGACGTCGCCGCCGGGGGTGACGACGCGCTCGACCTCGGCGGCGACGTCCGCGTCGAGGTCCTCGATGTGGGAGAGCAGGAGCGGGCCGGAGACGGCAGCGGCCAGCCGGGCACCGCCGATGGCGTCGGCGAAGTCCCAGGAGGTGGCGACGACGGCGGCGGTGGCGCGCTGCTCGACGGGGAAGGCGTCGCGGGAGACGGCCACGGAGGTGGCGATGCGGTCGCTGCCGCCGAGGCGGTCGACGGCGACGGGGGCGGTCGGGGGTGTGGGGACGGTCACCGGTGCGGCGGTGACGGTGATCGTCACGTTGCCGGTGACGGCCCGGCCGGCGGGGTCGGTGGCGGTGTAGGTGAAGGAGTCGGTGCCGGAGAAACCGGCCGCGGGGGTGTAGGTGTACGAGCCGTCGCCGTTCACGGTGACGCTGCCGTGCGCCGGGGCGGTGGCGAGCGCCGCGACGAGGCTGCTGCCGCGGTCGTTGCCGAGCAGGCCGGTGGCGGCGTCCCGGGTCAGCGTGCCGCCGGCCGGGACGGTGGCGGTGTCGTCGGTGACGCCCGGGGTCACCACGATCGTCACGGTGCCGGTGACGACCTGACCGGCGGAGTCGGTCGCGGTGTACGTGAAGGTGTCGTCCCCGGACCAGCCCAGGACGGGGGTGTACGTGTACGAGCCGTCGGGGTTGACGGTCGCGGTGCCGTGCGCGGGCGGCGTGGTGGCGGTGATGGGGCCGGCACCGGGGTCGTTGGCGAGCAGGCCGGTGATGGCGTCGCGGGTCAGCGTGGTGCCGGCCGGCGTGGTGGCGATGTCGTCGAGCACGCGCGGGGTCACCGTGATCGTGACGTTGCCGGTGACGACCTGACCGGTGGAGTCGGTGGCGGTGTAGGTGAAGGAGTCGTTCCCGGAGAAGCCGCCGGCCGGGGTGTAGGTGTACGAGCCGTCGCCGTTCACGGTGACGCTGCCGTGCGCGGGGTGGGTGGCGCGGGCCGCGGTGAGGCTGCTGCCCAGGTCGTTGCCGAGCAGGCCCGAGCCCACCGGGACGCTCAGCGGGATGCCGGCCGGCGTGGTGCCGGCGTCGTCGGCCACGCGCGGGGTCACCGTGATCGTCGCGGTGCCGGTGGCGACCTGACCGGCGGAGTCGGTGGCGGTGTACGTGAAGGAGTCGGGACCGGAGAAACCGGCGGCCGGGGTGTAGGCGAAGGAGCCGTCGCGGTCGACGACGACGGTCCCGTGCGCGGGGGCGCCGGCGAGGGCGGCGGCGCGGGCGCTGCCGAGGTCGTTGGCGAGCAGGCCGGTGGTGGCGTCCCGGGTCAGCGCCGTCCCGGCCGGCGTCGTGCCGCTGTCGGCGACGGCGACGGGCAGCACGGCGAGGGTGACGACGGCGGTGGCGTTGCCGCCGGCCCCGCTGGCGCGGTAGGTGAAGGAGTCCGGACCGGAGTACCCGGTGCTGGGGGCGTAGGTGTAGGAGCCGTCCGCGGCGAGGGTGAGGGTGCCGTACCGGGGGCTCGCGGTGACGGTGGCGGTGAGGCCGGTGCCGACGGGGACGCCGGCGCCGGCGCCGGTGCCGAGGTCGTTGGCGATGACCCCGCCGGCGACGTTCCTGACGAGCGGGGTGTTGGCGGTCGTGGTGCCGCTGTCGGCGACCGCGACGGGCACCACGACGACGGTCGCGGTGGTGTCGGCGGTCTGCCCGGAGGTGTCGGTCACCCGGTAGGTGAACGTGTCGGTGCCGGAGAACCCGTCGTCCGGGGTGTACCGGCAGGAGCCGTCGGTGTACATGATCGCGTTGCCGTGCGCGAGGCGGGTGGTGATGCCGGCGGCGGTGACGGTGCCGCCGACGCTGACGAGCGAGGCGACGAGGCCGGTGCCCGCGTCGTTGCGCAGCAGGCACCGGACGGGGACGGTCAGCGTGGTGTTCGCCGTGGTCATGGCCAGGTCGGCGGTGGCGACGGGGCGCACGGTGATGCGGACGGTGGCGACGGCGGTGCCGACCCCGCTGGCGTCGTAGGTGAAGGAGTCGGGACCGGAGTACCCGGTGTCCGGGGTGTAGGTGTACGAGCCGTCGGTGTTGAGGACGACGGTGCCGTGCGTGGGGTCGGTGACCTTGGTGGCGCTCACGGCACCGGGGTCGTTGGTGAGCACCCCGGACCCGGCCACGGTGAGCGGGACGCCGGTGCCGGCGGCAGCGGCCGCGGCGGTGATGGCGGCGGTGGTCGCGGTGTCGTCGACGGCGGTGCTGGCGACGGAGATGCGGACGGTGCCGGTGGCGGCCAGCCCGGCGGCGCCGGTGGCGGTGTAGGTGAAGGTGTCCGTGCCGGAGTATCCGGGGGCCGGGGTGTAGGTGTACGAACCGTCGGTGTTGACGACCACGGTGCCGTGCCCGGGGTCGGTGAGCTTGGTCGCGGTGAGGCCGGTGCCGAGGTCGTTGGCGAGCAGACCGGACGCTCCGACGCTCAGCACGGTGTTGGCGGGCGTGGAGCCGCTGTCGTCGCCGACGACGGGGCTGACGGCGACGGTCACGGTCCCGGTCGCCACCTGCCCGGCGGCGTCGGTGGCGGTGTAGGTGAAGGAGTCGGTGCCGGAGAAGCCGAGGGCGGGGGTGTACGTGTACGAACCGCCGGCGCCGACCACGGCGGTGCCGTGCGCGGGGCCGGTGGCCAGCGCCGCGGTGAGGACGGTGCTGCCGGTGTCGTTGGCCAGCGCACCGGGGGCGGCTGCGGTGACGGGCACGCCGGAGGTGGTGCTGGCGGTGTCGCCGGCCGCGGTGGGCGGAGCGGGCAGCGGGGCGACGGCGAGGGTGGTGGTGCGCGCGGTCGTCGGGTAGTACGTCCACAGGTCCAGGCCCATGGCGTCACCGAAGCTGGCGGCGCTCGAGGTGCCGCAGGCGATGTTGGTGCCGCCGGTGGCGCGGCCGAAGGCGCGCTGGGTGCTCGTGCTGTCGTAGCCGGTGTCCGGGTCGCTGTGGCTGACGCTCGGCGCGCCGATGGCCGTGGCGCAGAGGGCGCCGCCCGGGGTGCCGACGTTCGTGCCGTTGCTGGTGGTGTAGCCGCGGTCGTCGTAGAAGGCCCGGGAGCAGCCCCCCGGGGGGCAGTTGCCGCCGGGGGGGTTGTCGAGGGTGATGCTGGGGGCGCCCCAGGTCGTCTGGCCGCTCTGGTAGGTGGCGCTCTCGATGTCGAGCATCGGCAGGTGGTACTCGCCGCCCTTCAGGACCGCTCGCACGGTGTAGCTCGACGCCACGGGGAAGTCGTTGCCGGCGTTGTCCTTGCCGT
>NZ_BAABIL010000360.1:0-2047 GCF_039542765.1 Kineococcus glutinatus | reverse complement strand
CGCGGTGCTGCCCCGGGCGCGCACCCGGGCCGGCTCCCGGGCCGGCACCGAGCGCACCGCGGCGGCCGAGGTCGCGGCGATCACCGACGGCGTCCGCGGCACCCAGCTCGTCCGCGTCGACACCGGGGGCATCGCCGAGCGGGTGGCCCGGCTGCCGCTGGTGGCCGGCGCGGAGGTGGAGCGGCGCTGGCCGTCGACGCTCGTGGTGCACGTGCGGGAGCGGCAGGCCGTGGCGGCGCTGCCGGACGGCCCGGACGGGTACCGGGTGGTGGACGGCGACGGCACGGTCCTCACCCGCACGTCGCAGGTGCCGACGGACGTGCCCAGCATCGACGTGGACGTGGACGCCGCCGGCGCGCCCACCCTGCGGGCGGCGCTGCAGGTGATGCGCGGGCTGCCCTCGTGGCTGCGCTCCGACGTGCGGGACATCTCGGCCGCGTCGCCGGAGTCGGTGGTGCTGACGCTCGCGGACGGGCGCGTCGTCCGCTGGGGCAGCGCCGAGCGCTCCGAGCGCAAGGCGGAGGTGCTGCGCGCGCTGCTGGACGCCGGTGTCGCAGCACCCCCGGACGGGGGCGACGGGGAGGGCGAGGGGAAGGGCGACGCCGCGGTGACGATCGACGTCAGCGCGCCGGAGCACCCGGCCGTGCAGGACTGAGCGGGTGGACCCTGGGGCTCGACCTGGGGTTGAGGCCGTCCGGTCGTCGCTGCGTCGCAGCGCCACCACGCGGTGTGCCCAGGGGTGACGACGGGCGCAATACCGCCTCCGCCCGGGTGTGACATGGCCGACACGCCGGACGGGCAGTTGCACCGGGTGTACCCGGACTCCTACGGTCCTCCGAGCGAAACGATGACATAACGTTAACCCTCGACATGAGGGTGAGTGTTCGTCACCGGCCGCCCGGTTTCGGGAGGGCGGCAGCGACCGCCGGGGCCCGGCGGTACCGGTCAGATCAGAGTTGAGAGAGGCGAGAGGCACACCACGTGGCAGCTCCGCAGAACTACCTGGCAGTCATCAAGGTCGTCGGCGTCGGCGGCGGCGGGGTGAACGCGGTCAACCGGATGATCGAGGTCGGCCTCAAGGGTGTCGAGTTCATCGCCGTCAACACCGACGCGCAGGCCCTGCTCATGAGCGACGCCGACGTCAAGCTCGACGTCGGCCGCGAGCTCACCCGCGGCCTGGGCGCCGGCGCCGACCCGGAGGTCGGGCGCAAGGCCGCCGAGGACCACGCCGAGGAGATCGAGGAGGTCCTCAAGGGGGCCGACATGGTCTTCGTGACCGCCGGCGAGGGCGGCGGCACCGGCACCGGCGGCGCACCCGTCGTGGCCCGCATCGCCCGCTCGCTGGGCGCCCTGACGATCGGCGTCGTCACCCGCCCCTTCACCTTCGAGGGGCGCCGTCGCGCCAACTCCGCGGAGTCGGGCATCGCCGAGCTGCGCGACGAGGTCGACACCCTCATCGTCATCCCCAACGACCGGCTGCTGTCCATCAGCGACAAGCAGGTCAGCATCCTGGACGCCTTCAAGTCCGCCGACCAGGTGCTGCTCTCGGGCGTGCAGGGCATCACCGACCTGATCACCACCCCGGGCCTGATCAACCTCGACTTCGCCGACGTGAAGTCCGTCATGCAGGGCGCCGGCAGCGCCCTGATGGGCATCGGCTCCGCCCGCGGCGACGACCGCGCCGTGCAGGCCGCCGAGAGCGCCATCAGCTCCCCGCTGCTGGAGGCCAGCATCGACGGCGCCCACGGCGTGCTGCTGTCCATCCAGGGCGGCTCCGACCTCGGCCTCTACGAGATCAACGAGGCCGCCCGCCTCGTGCAGGAGGCCGCGCACGCCGAGGCCAACATCATCTTCGGCGCCGTCATCGACGACGCCCTCGGCGACGAGGTGCGCGTCACCGTCATCGCGGCCGGCTTCGACTCCGGCACCCCGCAGCGGCGCCGGGACGAGCGCGCGCCCGGTGTCGGCGCCGGCCGGTCCACCGGCAGCGCCATCCCGCCCAGCCGGCAGAGCGCCCCGCAGCACGCGCCGGCCGCGCAGCAGCACG
>NZ_BAABIL010000359.1:0-8608 GCF_039542765.1 Kineococcus glutinatus | reverse complement strand
TGGTCCGGGGCCAGCGGCGCGTCGCTGCGGTCGATGGCCGCGACGTCCTCCGGTCGGGTGCCGTGCACGAGGGTGCTGATGAGGGTGTTGGCCACCGCCACGAGCGGCACCGCGAACAGGGCGCCCACGATGCCCGCCAGGGTGACGCCCGCGGCGACGGCGAGGATGACGCCGAGGGGGTGCACGGCGACGGCGTGCCCCATGAGGAAGGGCTGCAGCACGTGGCCCTCCAGCTGCTGGACGCCGATGACGACCGCGAGCATCGCCAGGGCCGTCACCGGCCCCTGGGCCACCATGGCCACCAGGACCGCCACCGTGCCGGCCAGCAGGGCGCCGACGATCGGCACGAACGCGCCGAGGAAGACGAGGACGCCCAGCGGCAGCGCCAGCGGCACCTGCAGGACCGCCGCGCCCACCGCGACGCCCACCCCGTCGGCCAGCGCGACGACGATGGTGGCCCGCATGTAGGAGGTCAGGGTCAGCCAGGAGGCGCGCGCGCCGGCGTCGAGGGGCTGGTGGGCGGCCTGCGGCAGCAGGTGCAGGCACCACGACCAGATGCGCCGGCCGTCGAGGAGGAAGAAGAAGGACGCGAAGAGGGCGATGAAGAAGCCGGCCACGACGTGGGAGGCGGTCGTCGCGAAGCCCATCGCCCCGCTGATGATCGTGTCCCGGTTGGCGTTGAGCGCCTCGGTGGCCTCGTCGACGTAGCCGGACAGGGTGCGGTTGGAGACGTGCAGCGGCCCCTGCGCGAGCCAGCGCTCCACCTCGTCGACGCCGGCGAGGGCGGAGGCGCTGAGCTGGGAGAAACCGCTGACGGCCTGCTGCCCCACCAGCGTGATGAGGCCGGCCACGAGCGCCACCGCCCCGAGCAGCGTGACGGCGGCCGCGAGGGGCCGGGGCACCCCGCGGTCGTGCTCGAAGCTGACGATCGGCCCGAGCAGGGCGGCCACCAGCCCGGCCACGAGCACGGGGACGAGGACCTCGGAGACCTTGCTCAGCCCCCAGGCCAGCAGCGCCACGCCGGCCACCACGACGATGAAGCGCCAGGACCACTCCGAGGCGATGCGCAGCGCGGGCGTCACGTCGGACTCGCGCTGGACCGGTCGCCACACGACGCGGCTGCTGGGCGGGCGGGGCGCGGTCGGTGACGTCACCGCTGGATTCTCACCCCGCCCCGCGCCGGTGGCGAGCGCGTCCGCGGCGCGTCGGCCGTGGTCCCGGACGAAGGGGGCTGTGCTCGCCGTGCGGCGGTCCGCGACGTACGGTCACCCCGTGACCCCCGGCACCGCTGCAGCCCTCGTCGCCCCCCGCCCGCCCGCCGACCTGCCCACCACGCTCGGGGCCCTGCGCGCCGGCGGCCACCGGCACGCCAGCGTCAAGGATGAGCTGCGGCGCAACCTGCTGGCCCGGATGCGCGCCGGGCAGACCCGCTTCCCCGGCGTCGTGGGTTTCGACGAGACGGTGCTGCCGGAGCTGGAGCGCGCGCTGCTGGCCGGCCACGACGTCGTGCTGCTCGGCGAGCGGGGGCAGGGCAAGACGCGGCTGTTGCGCTCCCTGGTCGGGCTGCTGGACGAGTGGACGCCCGTCATCGCGGGCAGCGAGCTCAACGAGCACCCGTACGCGCCGCTGACGGCGGCCTCGCGGCGGCTGGCGGCGGAGCTGGGTGAGGACCTGCCGGTGTCGTGGCTGCACCGCAGCCTGCGCTACGGGGAGAAGCTGGCGACGCCGGACACGAGCGTCGGCGACCTCATCGGCGACGTGGACCCGGTGAAGGTGGCGGAGGGGCGCGCGCTGGGCGACCCGGAGACCATCCACTTCGGTCTCGTGCCGCGCACCAACCGCGGCATCTTCGCGATCAACGAGCTGCCCGACCTCGCCGAGCGGATCCAGGTCTCGCTGCTCAACGTGCTGGAGGAGCGCGACATCCAGGTGCGCGGCTACCAGCTGCGGCTGCCGCTGGACCTGCTGCTGGTGGCGAGCGCCAACCCGGAGGACTACACCAACCGCGGCCGGATCATCACACCGCTGAAGGACCGCTTCGGCGCGGAGGTGCGCACGCACTACCCGCTGGAGGTGGCCCTGGAGGTGGAGCTGGTGGCGCAGGAGGCGCGCCTGGTCGCGGAGGTCCCCGAGCACCTGCTGGAGGTGCTGGCCCGCTTCACCAGGGGGGTGCGGGAGTCGCCGTCGGTGGATCCGGCGTCGGGGGTGTCGGCGCGCTTCTCGATCGCGGCGGCGGAGACGGTGGCCGCGGCGGCGCTGCGCCGCTCGGCGCTGACGCAGGAGGCGGAGCCGGTGGCGCGGGTGGGCGACCTGGCGACGGTGCTGACGGTGCTGGGCGGGAAGGTGGAGTTCGAGCAGGGCGAGGAGGGCCGCGAGGTCGAGGTGCTGGCGCACCTGCTGCGCACGGCGGTGGCCGAGACGTTCCGGTCCCGGCTGGCGGGGGCGGACCTGTCGGGTTTCACCGACGCGGTGGCCGAGGGGCGCACGGTGGAGACGGGTGACCTGGTGCCGGCGACGGCGCTGCTGCAGCAGGTGGGGGCGATCAGCGGGCTGGGCCGGGTGCTGGAGCGGCTGGGGACGGCCGACCCGAGCCCGGGGCAGGCGGCGGCCGGGGTGGAGTTCGTGCTGGAGGCGCTGCACCTGACGCGGCGGCTGGCGAAGGACGAGATGCCCGACGGGCGGACCGTCTACGGCGGCTGACGGGCCGGGGCGTCGGGCCGGGGCGTCGGGCCGGGGTCAGGCCCCGTCCCAGCCGCCGAAGGTGCGGTTGGGGCAGACGAGGTCGCAGGCGTCGGCGCCGGTGGCCGCGGCGCGTTCGGCGGCGGCCCCGGCGCGCTGGGCGCACAGCGGGCAGACCTCCGCGCCGTCGGGCAGGGCGATGTGGATCTGCTGCTCGCGGCAGTCGACGCCGCAGAGGGCGTAGAGGGGGCCGTCGGTCGCGGCGGCCAGCAGCGCGTCGCAGCAGCCGATGTGGACCACGTCGTCGGCGGGACCGGGGGCGCGCTCGGGGAGGGCGCTGGTCGCGGCGGGGACCGCGACGGGCACCGGGTCGTGGGTGCACCGGGAACTGACCGCCACGGTGCGACTGTAGGCGGCCCTCGGGCGTGGTGCCCGCAGGCGCGGCGGTGGGTCACGGGGCGTGAGGCCGGCGGCCATCCGGATGACGCCGGTGGGGTGGTTGGTCACCTTGAGCGATGTTTCGCGTGATGCAGGCCACATCCGGGCCGTTCCGGCGGATTCGGCGCGTTCAACGTTGAAACTTGTACCACCGCCCAGCACCGCCGTCGACGTCGACGCCCGGGCGGTCCGGCCCAGCACC
Source organism: Kineococcus glutinatus (assembly GCF_039542765.1). Taxonomy (NCBI): domain Bacteria; kingdom Bacillati; phylum Actinomycetota; class Actinomycetes; order Kineosporiales; family Kineosporiaceae; genus Kineococcus; species Kineococcus glutinatus. Next base: position 5,289 of record NZ_BAABIL010000359.1, on the reverse strand, counting down.
TGCGGGCCGCGCCGTCCCCTCGCGAGATGAGACACCTGCATGTCGAGCGCCTTCACGCCCTCCGGTTCCACCCTGCGCGCGTGCACCCTCCGCGCGCTGCCCCCGTTCATCGCCCTGACGCTGCTCGCCGGCCCGGGAGCGGCCGCGGCCGCTGCCGCTGACACGACGCCACCGGCGCCGGTGGCGGGCGTGAAGACGTCGGCGGACACGTCGCGGGTCAAGCTGGACTGGTCCTCGAACAAGGAGAAGGACCTGGCCGGCTACCTCGTCTACCGGGCCGGTTCGGCCGACGGGGAGTTCGTCCGGCTCACCACCACGGCCCGCAGCTCCTCGGACTACAACGACACCACCGCCCCGGCGGGCGTGCCCTCGTACTACCGCGTGACCGCGGTCGACAAGAGCGGCAACGAGTCCGCGCCCGTCGCGGCCACCGCCACCCGCAAGGACAAGACCGCCCCCGCGGTGCCGGCCGCCCTGACGGGCACCCGCTCCGACGCCGGCGTCGTGCTGGACTGGGCCGACAACGCCGAGGCGGACCTGGCCGGCTACGTCGTCTCCCGCGCCACCGGCACCAGCAGCAGCTTCGCGAAGCTGGTCACCCTCACCGCGGGAACCTCCGGCTACACCGACACCACGGCGGCGGCGGGCACCGACTACCGCTACCGGGTCAGCGCCCTGGACCTCAGCGGGAACACCTCCACCGCGGCCGCCGTGGCCGTCGTGGTGCCCGACACCGCGGCCCCCGCGGCAGTGCGCAAGCTCACCGCCACCGCGAGCACGACGAGCGTCAAGCTCGACTGGTCCTCGAACGGCGAGGACGACCTGGCCGGCTACCTCGTCGACCGGGCGGGCTCGGCCGACGGGGAGTTCGTCCGCCTCACCGCCACCCCGCGCACGTCGTCGGACTTCAGCGACACCACCGCCCCCGCGGGCGTGCCCTCCTGGTACCGCGTGACGGCGGTCGACGAGGCCGGCAACGAGTCCACCCCGGTCGTCGTCAGCGCCACCCGCAAGGACACCACCGCCCCCGCCGCACCCGGTGCCCTCACCGCCACCGGCAGCGCCGCCGGGGTCGTGCTCGACTGGGCGGACAACGCCGAGGCGGACCTGTCCGGGTACGTCGTCTCCCGCGCCAGCCGGAGCGGGGGCAGCTACACCGCCCTGACGACCCTGCCGGCGGGGACGTCGACGTACACCGACACCACCGCCCCCACCGGTGCGGTGTCCTACTACCGGGTGACCGCCCGCGACGCGAGCGGCAACACCTCCGCGGTGAGCAGCGCCAGCGCGACCCGCACCGACGACGTCGCGCCCGCGGCGGTGGCGGGGATGAAGACGTCGGCGGACACGTCCCGCGTCAAGCTGGACTGGTCCTCGGGCAGCGAGAAGGACCTGGCCGGCTACCGGGTCTACCGCCAGAACGCCGAGGGCGGGTTCGACCTGCTGACCACCGCGCTGGTGACGGGTTCGGAGTACAGCGACACCGCCGCCCCGGCCGGTGTCGTCTCCTCCTACCGCGTGACCGCGGTGGACACCAGCGGCAACGAGTCCGCGCCGGTCGCCGCGAGCGCGATCCGCAGGGACACCACCGCACCCGCCGCCCCCGGCGCCCTCACCGCCACCGGCACCGGCAGCGGCGTCGTGCTCGACTGGGCCGACAGCGCCGAGGCCGACGTCACGGGGTACGTCGTCTCCCGCGCCAGCAGGAGCGGCGGCAGCTACACCACCCTCACCACCGTGCCGGTGGGGACCTCGACGTACACCGACACCACCGCACCCGCCGGCACCGCGTCCTGGTACCGGGTCACGGCGATCGACCTCAGCGGCAACACCTCCACCGCGAGCGGCGCCAGCGCCGCGCGCGTCGACGACGTCGCCCCCGCCGTCCCCACCGGCCTCGTCGCCGTCGGCGGGAACTCCCGGGTGGAGCTGTCCTGGTCCGCCGTCGCCGACGCCGACCTCGCCGGCTACCTCGTCTACCGCTGGCCCGCCGGTGGCAGCCCGCTGCAGCGCGAGCAGCTCACCGCCGCGCCCGTCAGCGCCACCGCGTACGCCGACACCACCGCGGCGAGCGGCACCGGCTACGAGTACGCCGTCAGCGCGGTCGACACCAGCGGCAACACCTCCGCCGCCTCCGAGCGCGTGGCGGCGACCACCGCGGACACCACGGCCCCCGCGGCACCGGCCGGGCTGAGCGGCACCCGCGCCGCCGAGGGTGTCGTGCTCGACTGGGCCGACAACGGCGAGGCCGACCTCGCCGGCTACGTCGTCTCCCGCGCCGAGGGCCTGGACGGCGGCACGTTCAGCGCCCTGACCCAGGCCGGCACGACGGCCTCGGAGTTCACGGACACCACCGCGGCGACGGGGCAGGCGTACCGCTACCGCATCAGCGCGGTGGACGCGGCGGGGAACACCTCCGCCGCGTCGGACACCCTGGTGGTGGCCGCCGTCGTCGTGAGGGACCCCGTCGCCGGCGCGGACGTCACCGTCGCGCAGGACGGCAGCGGCGACTACACGACGATCACCGACGCCCTGGCCGCCGCGCCCGCCGGCACGGCGCCGTTCGTCGTCGGCATCCGCCCCGGGACCTACCGGGAGCTGCTGACCGTCGCCCGCTCCGGCGTGACGCTGCTGGGCGCCACGCCCGACGCCTCCGACGTCGTCATCACGTACGACAACGCCGCCGGCACCGCCAAGCCGGACGGCTCGGGCACCTACGGCACCTCCGGCAGCGCCACGGTCCTCATCAAGGGCAACGACGTCACCACGAAGAACCTCACGATCGAGAACTCCTTCGACGAGGCCGCCGTGGTGCTGGCCGGTGGCGAGCAGGCCGTGGCGCTGAAGACCACCGGTGACCGGCTCGTCTTCGACAACGTCCGGCTGCTCGGCGACCAGGACACCCTGTACGCCGACTCCCCCAAGGCCGGTGCGCTGGCGCGCTCGTACTACGTGAACTCCTACGTCGAGGGCGACGTCGACTTCGTCTTCGGCCGCGGCACCGCCGTGTTCGACCGCTCCACGCTGCACGCCTCCAGCCGCGGCAGCAGCAGCAACAACGGCTACGTCACCGCCGCCAGCACGGACAGGTCGCTGGCGTACGGGTTCCTCGTCACCGACTCCACCATCACGAGCGACGCGCCGGCGGGCACGTTCTCCCTGGGGCGGCCGTGGCAGCCCAGCGGCGACGCCAACGCCGTCGCGCAGGTCGTCGTCCGCGACACCGAGCTGCCCGCGGCGGTCAGGTCCTCGCCGTGGACCGACATGACCTCGACGTTCTCCTGGCGCGACGCGCGGTTCTCCGAATACCAGAACACCGGCGCCGGTGCCGCCGTGAACGGCGACCGCCCGCAGCTGACCACCGCCGAGGCCGCGCGGTACACGAAGTTCACCTACCTCGCCGGCGCCGACGGCTGGAACCCCACCGGCGAGGTCCCGCCGGCGGACACCACCGCGCCCGCCGCGGTGGGCGGGCTGGCCGCCGAGGCCGGCGACGGCTCCGTCGCCCTCACCTGGGCGGCGGGGACGGAGGCCGACCTGGCCGGTTACGCCGTCTACCGCTCCGCGGGCGAGGAGGTGGCGCTGACCGCCGCCAACCAGGTCGCCACCGCGCTCACCGGCACCTCGTTCACCGACCGCACCGCGGCCAACGGCACGACGTACCGCTACGTGGTCACCGCGGTGGACCGGACCGGCAACGAGTCGCCGGCCTCCGCGGTGGTCACCGCCGCGCCGGTCGGGGTGGCGCTGCCGGCCCACGACGTCCTCGTCGCCGCCGACGGCAGCGGGCAGTACACCACCGTGCAGGCGGCGCTCGACGCGGTGAAGGCGGGCACGGCGGCCAGGCCCACGGTCATCGCCGTCAAGCCGGGCGTCTACAAGGAGATGATCACCGTCTCCAAGAGCTACGTCACCCTCATCGGGACCACCGGCAAGGCCGGCGACGTGGTGCTGACGTACGACAACGCCGCAGGCACCACGATCCCGGGGACCGCCACCACCTACGGCACCGGCAAGAGCCAGTCCGTGCTCGTCAGCGGCAGCAACGTGACGGTGAAGGACCTCACGATCGAGAACTCCTTCGACGAGGCCGCCTACACCTACAGCGCCGAGCAGGCCGTGGCGCTGAAGACCACCGGCGACCGGCTCGTCTTCGACAACGTCCGGCTGCTGGGCAACCAGGACACCCTGCTCGTGGACTCCCCGGACGCGAACGTCGTCTCCCGGTCGTACTTCGTCAACTCCTACGTCGAGGGTGACGTCGACTTCATCTTCGGCCGCGGCACCGCGGTGTTCGACCGCAGCACGATCCACGCCCTGTCCCGCGGCAGCAACAGCAACAACGGCTACATCACCGCGGCCAGCACCGCCGACAAGAACCCGTACGGCATCCTCATCACGGACTCCACCATCACGAGCAACGCCCCCGCCGGGACGTTCTCGCTGGGGCGGCCCTGGCGCGGCTGGAGCGACGGCTACACCAAGAACGGCGTCGTGTACAACTCCCGCGGCCAGGTGACGATCCGCAACACCTCGCTGCCCGCGGCGGTCCGGACCACCCAGCCCTGGGCGGACATGAGCCCGAACCTGTGGACCGACGGGCGCTTCTCCGAGTACCAGAACACCGGTGCGGGCGCGACGCAGAACGACAAGCGCCCGCAGCTCACCGACGAGCAGGCCGCCGGGTACACCGCGCAGGCCTACCTCGCCGGCGGCGACGGCTGGAACCCCGTCCGCTGACCCACCCGCCCCGCACGACGAAGCCCCGCCGACGCCCCGTCGGCGGGGCTTCGTCGCGTCCGGGAGCCGCGCGGTGGCGAGGTGGTGGCTTGACAGCGCCACGAGCCATCCCCTTGACTTCGGCCCGCCATCCCGAGCGGCCGAGGGACTCGGCCCGACGACGCCGCAGCAACCTCCCTCGCGGGTCGGTGCTCCCGCCGAGACCGATGGAGGAGCAGTGCCCGTCCCGCCCGCCGCGCGCCTGACGCGCCGGCTGCACGTCGACCTCGCGCTGCAGTCCAGCGACACCTGTCGTCGCTGACGTCCCGCCCCCCACCAGACGCGACCGCGCGCGACCTCAGCCGGCCGCGCCCACCTGCGCCCGGCCGCGCGCAGCGCACCCGCCCCCGGGGGACCCACCGCGCTCCCCCGTCCCTGGAGGTCCCGAAAACCGTGAACGACACCGCAAGCACATCCCTCGTCGGCCGCCGCGGCCTCCTCGTCGCCGTCGGCGCCGCCGGCTCCGCCGCCATCGGCGCCACCGCGGGCGCGACGCCCGCCGCCGCGGAG
>NZ_BAABIL010000358.1:0-1286 GCF_039542765.1 Kineococcus glutinatus | reverse complement strand
CTCGTGGGGAGCTGCTCGCGCCGGCGGCGGATCTGCGCCCCCACGGCCGCGGCGACGCCGCTGCCGGCCCCTCGCGCCGGGTCGGCGGTCGGCGCCGGGTCCGCCGGGGCGCTGGTCACCTCCCCACCGTACATCGTGCTGAACCCTCCGTTCGACGTGGCGAACGCACCGCCCGGCGCCGGCGGCCGCCTAAGGTGCTCCGATGACCTCCCCGAGCGCCGACCCCGCACCCGCGCGCGGGCTGCCCCGCCTGCGGTCCCTGCTCACCGGGGTGCCGGCCTACGTGGCCGGCAGGGCCGCGGTGGCCGCACCCGGCGTCACGTCCTTCAAGGCGTCCTCCAACGAGAACCCCTTCCCGCCGCTGCCGAGCGTCCTCGACGCCGTGGCGCGCGCCGCCGCCGACCTCAACCGCTACCCCGACATGGCCGCCGCCGCGATGACCACCGCCATCGCCGAGCGCTTCGGGGTGCCGGTGGAGTCCCTGGCCACCGGCACCGGCAGCGTCGGGCTGCTGGCGCAGCTCGTGCAGGTCACCTGCGACCCGGGGGCCGAGGTCGTCCTGCCGTGGCGCTCCTTCGAGGCCTACCCGATCGTGGTGCGCCTCGCCGACGCGGTCGGGGTGCCGGTGCCGCTGACCGCCGACGGTCGCCACGACCTGCCCGCGATGGCCGCGGCCGTCACCGACCGCACCCGGCTGGTGCTGCTGTGCTCCCCGAACAACCCCACCGGCCCCGCGCTGCGCCGCGAGGAGCTGACCGCGTTCCTCGACGCGGTGCCCACCGACGTCACGGTGGTGCTCGACGAGGCGTACCGGGAGTTCGTCCGCGACCCGCAGGTCCCCGACGGCCTGCAGGTGCGCCGGGACCGGCCCAACGTCGTCGTGCTGCGCACCTTCTCCAAGGCCTACGGCCTCGCCGGGCTGCGCGTCGGCTACGCCGTGGCCCACCCGGAGGTGGCGGGCGCCCTGCGCAAGGCCGCCACCCCGTTCGGCGTCTCCGGCCTCGCGCAGGCCGCGGTCGTGGCCTCGTTGCAGCCGCAGGCCGAGCGGGAGCTGCTGGCGCGGGTGGACGCCCTCGTCGCCGAGCGCACCCGCGTGCTGGCCGGCCTGCGGGGGCAGGGCTGGCCGGTGCCCGACGCCGACGGCAACTTCGTGTGGCTGCCGGTGGGGGCGGACTCGGCGCGGGTGGCGGCCGCCTTCGGCGAGCGGGGGCTCGCGGTGCGCCCCTACGGCGAGGACGGCGTGCGGGTGACGATCGCCGAGCCCGGGTCGAACGACCTGCTGCTCG
>NZ_BAABIL010000357.1:0-2970 GCF_039542765.1 Kineococcus glutinatus | reverse complement strand
CGCCGCCGCCCGCCGCGCCGGGCGCCGGCCGGTGCGGGCGCCAGCTCCCGCGACCAGGCGTGCAGGTCCCGCACCAGCGGCCCGCAGGCGTCCTCGGCCACCGTGCACGGCAGGCGCAGGAAGCGGTCGTGGGTCCCGCCCAGCCCGAAGCGCGGACCCGGCGCCAGCCGCACCCTGCGCCCCGCCGCCAGCTCCGCCAGCGCCGTCCTCACACCGGCGCCCAGGTCGGCCCACAGCACGAGCCCCCCCGCCGGCGGGCGCACCCGCCACGTCGGGGCGTGCTCGGCGAGCGCCGCCAGCATCGCCGCGCGCCGGCGCCGCACCAGGGCCCGGCGCTCGCCGAGCAGGCCGTCGGCCCGGCGCAGCACCGCCACGGCCAGCAGCTGCTCCAGCACGGGGGAGGCCAGGTCCTGCCCGCCGCGCGCCACCGCCAGCCGCCGCACCACCTCGGCCGGCCCCCGGACCCAGCCGATGCGCAGGCCCGCCCACACCGACTTGCTGAGCGAGCCGACCGTGAGCACCCGCCCGGCGGGGGCCAGGGCGGCCATCGGGGGCGGCGCGCCACCGGGCAGGTCGTCGTCGAGCAGGTCGGCGAACGTCTCGTCGGCCACCACGGTCGCCGTCGGCGGCAGCGCGGCCAGCAGCTCGCGCCGCTGCGCGGCGGAGGCGATCAGGCCCGTGGGGTTCTGCGCGTCGGGGGTCACGTGCACCAGCACCGGCGCGGGCCGGTGCACCGGCAGCTCCCAGCCGTCGGCGCCGACGGGCAGCGCGACGGGGCGCGCGCCGCGGGCCAGGGCCGCGTCCACGACGGAGGGGTAGCTGGGCTGCTCCACGAGGACGCGGTCGCCGGGGCGCACCAGGGCCCGCAGCAGCAGGTCCCAGCCGTGCAGGGCCCCGGCGGTGACGAGGACCTGGGAGGCGTCGGTGGGCAGCCCGCGCCCGCTCAGGTGCGCGGCGACCGCCTCGCGCAGGTCGGGCAGGCCCAGGGGGTGCAGGCCGTGGCCGGCGAGCACGGGCGGCAGGGCGGCGGCGGCCTCGGCGGCCAGCTCGGCCAGCACCGAGGGCGCGGGCAGGGCGGCCACCGCCAGGTCGAGCACCTCGGGGGTGTGCGGGCCGCCCGCACCGGGGTCGGGGGCCGGGCCGGGGACCACGGGGCGCACCGCCCGGGAGCGGGGCAGCACGAGGGTGCTGCCGGCGCCGCGGCGGCTGAGGACGTAGCCCTGCTCGCGCAGCAGGTCGTAGCCGGCGGTCACGGTGGTGCGGCTGGTGCCGAGGGCGGCGGCGAGGTCGCGCTCGGAGGGCAGCCGGCTGCCCGCGGCCAGCCGCCCGTCGAGGAGCAGGGAGCGCAACCCCGTGGCGACGCCGGTGTAGGCGGGGCCGGCGACGAGGTGGGGCGCGAGCAGCCGGGCGAGGCGCTGCGGGGGCAGGACGTGCACGGGCGACCTCCGCGACCGGGCCAACACCCGGCGATTGGCTCTACTGCGACCAGGCCAAGGCTGCCACGCTCGGCACGTGCCCACCACCACCGCCCTCCTGCTGCCGCTGCCCGCCGACCGCCTCGCCCTGCGCCTGGCGGTGCTCTACGGGGGCCTGGCCCTCTTCGGCGCCAGCCACGGGCTGATGCTGCTGGCCGGTCTCGGCGTGCCGCCGTGGGACGTGCTGCACCAGGGCCTCAGCCGCACCTTCGGGATGCAGGTGGGGACCTGGTCGATCGTCGTCGGCGCGCTCGTGCTGCTGCTGTGGCTGCCGCTGCGCCAGCGCCCCGGCCTCGGCACCCTGTCCAACGTCGTCGCCGTCGGCCTCGGGATCAACGCGACCCTCGCCTGGGTCCCCGCACCCACCGGCTGGGCCGGGCGCGGTGCCTTCCTCGTCGCCGGGGTCCTGCTCGCCGCGGTGGCCACCGGCGTCTACATCGGCGCCGGCCTCGGCCCCGGCCCCCGCGACGGGCTCTCCACCGGCCTCGCCGCGCGCGGGCACTCCCTGCGCGTCGTCCGCACCACCGTCGAGGTCGGCGTGCTCGCCGCCGGGTGGCTGCTCGGCGGCACGGTCGGCGCCGGCACCCTGCTGTTCGCCCTGGCCATGGGGCCGCTGACCCACTGGGCGGTCCCCGCCCTGCGGCTGGCCCCCCGCGCGCCGGGTGGAGCGGCTCCCGGCGCCAACTACGCTTCGGCAGCGTGAGCCCGCTACCCGTCCCCGCCGCGCGCGAGCGCCTCGCGGCCCTCGTCGCCGAGCGCGCCGTCGTGCGCGGCCGCGTCACCCTCGCCTCCGGCAAGGAGGCCGACCACTACGTCGACCTGCGCCGCACCAGCCTGGACGGGGAGGCCGCCCCGCTCATCGGGCCCGTGCTGCTCGACCTCGTCGCGGACTGGGACTTCGAGGCCGTCGGGGGCCTGACCCTCGGCGCCGACCCGGTGGCCCTGGCGATGGTGCACGCCGCGAACGCCACCGGCTGGGCCGAGGCCCACGGCGGGCGCCCGCTGGACGCCTTCGTCGTGCGCAAGGCGGAGAAGACCCACGGACTGCAGCGGCGCATCGAGGGGCCGGACGTCGCCGGCCGGCGGGTGCTCGCCGTGGAGGACACCTCCACCACGGGCGGGTCCGTGCTGACCGCGGTGGAGGCGCTGCGCGAGGCCGGGGCCACCGTCGTGGGGGTCGCGGTGATCGTGGACCGCGACACCGGCGCCCGCCAGCGGGTGGAGGCCGCCGGGCTGGAGTACCGCGCCGCCTTCGGGCTGGCCGACCTCGGTCTGGAGGGCTGAGCCGTGGGGACCGCGGGCACCGTCGCGCTCGTCGTCGGCCTGCTGCTGCTCCTCGCCCTCCTGCTGTGGGGCTGGACGACGCGGGCGGCGCTCGTGCGGGTGCGCGACCTCGCCGGGAGCGCGGCCGAGCAGGTCGAGCACCAGCGCGCCCGGCGCGACGAGCTGCAGGCGGCGGCCGCGGCGGGGCCGGACCCCGCCGCCCGCCGCGCCC
>NZ_BAABIL010000356.1:0-4149 GCF_039542765.1 Kineococcus glutinatus | reverse complement strand
CCCCGCGACCCGGGAGTGGTGGCGGCTGACGGACCCCTGCCAGCAGCCCGTCCCGACGGCTGGTCCGCGCCCCCGCCCCGCGGCGTGCCCGAGCTGCGCAGCTGGTTCGCCCAGCAGCTCGGCGCCGAGCGCGACGACGTGCTCATCACCCCCGGCGGCCAGGGCGCGCTGTCCAGCGTGCTGCGCGCCCTGGCACCGGCCGGCAGCCCCGTCCTCGTCGCCGTCCCCTGCTACCCCGGCGCCATCGCCCTGCTGCGCAGCGCCGGTCTCGTGCCCGTCCCCGTCCCGACCGACGCCGACGGGGTGCGCCCGGAACTGCTGGAACGGGCCTTCGCCACCACCGGCGCCCGCGCCCTCTACGTCCAGCCCACCTACGCCAACCCCGACGGGCAGGTGCTGGCCCCCGAACGCCGCCGCCCGCTGCTGGAGTGCGCCGCCGCGGCCGGGGCGTTCGTCGTGGAGGACGACTACGCGCGCTGGCTCGGGCACGGCGCGAGCGCGCCGCCGTCCCTGCTGCGCGACGACACCGAGGGCCGCGTCATCACGGTGAACTCCCTCACCAAGGTCGCCGCCTCCAGCCTGCGGATCGGCTGCGTCGTGGCCCGCGGCCCCGTCCTGCAGCGCATCGCCGGGCTGCGGATGGTCGACGACCTCTTCGTCGCCCGCCCCCTGCAGGAGACCGCGGTGGAGTTCGTCACCGGCTCCGGCTGGTCGGCGCACCTGCGCACCCTGTCCACCGCCCTGCGCGAGCGGACCGCGGCGCTGCGCACCGCCCTGGCCCGGCACCTGCCGCAGTGCTCCTACCTGCCCCCCAAGGGCGGGTTCTCGCTGTGGCTGCAGCTGCCGCGCGGCAGCGACGGCGACGAGGTCACCGCCCGCGCGCTCGCCGAGGGCGTCACCGTGGGCTCCGGGCGCCACCACGCCACCGCCGAGGACGACACCGCGCACCTGCGCCTGGTGGTGTCGGCCATCGAGGCGCACCACGTCGACGAGGCCGTGCAGCGCCTGGCCCGGGCGGTGGGCTGAGGGCCGCACGCGCGAGGAGGGGGCACCCGGCCCGGACGCCCCCTCCTCAGCGGGTGCTCACTCCCACTCGATGGTGCCCGGCGGCTTGCTCGTCACGTCCAGCACCACCCGGTTGACCTCCGCCACCTCGTTCGTGATCCGGGTGGAGATCCGCGCCAGCACGTCGTAGGGCAGCCGCGTCCAGTCCGCCGTCATCGCGTCCTCGCTGCTCACCGGCCGCAGCACCACGGGGTGGCCGTAGGTGCGCCCGTCGCCCTGCACGCCCACGGAGCGCACGTCGGCCAGCAGCACCACCGGGCACTGCCAGATCTCGCGGTCCAGCCCCGCGGCGGTCAGCTCCGCCCGGGCGATGGCGTCCGCGGTGCGCAGCGTGTCCAGCCGCTCGGCGGTCACCTCGCCCACGATGCGGATCGCCAGGCCCGGGCCGGGGAACGGCTGGCGCCACACCATGTCCTCCGGCAGGCCCAGCTCGGTGCCGACGGCCCGCACCTCGTCCTTGAAGAGGGTGCGCAGCGGCTCCACCAGCTCGAAGGCCAGGTCGTCGGGCAGGCCCCCGACGTTGTGGTGGCTCTTGATCGTCGCGGCACCGGTGCCCCCGCCGGACTCCACCACGTCCGGGTAGAGGGTGCCCTGCACCAGGAAGCGCACCTCGCCGCCGTGCTCGCCGGCGTCGGCGATGATCTCCCGCGCGGCCCGCTCGAAGGCCCGGATGAACTCCCGCCCGATGGTCTTGCGCTTGGTCTCGGGGTCGCTGACGCCGGCCAGCGCCGCGAGGAACGTCTCGCGGGCGTCGACGACGTGCAGCTTCACCCCGGTGACGGCGACGAAGTCCTGCTCGACCTGCTCGGCCTCCCCCGCGCGCAGCAGGCCGTGGTCGACGAACACGCAGGTCAGCTGCTCGCCCACCGCGCGCTGCACCAGCGCCGCCGCCACCGCGGAGTCCACCCCGCCGGACAGGCCGCAGATGACGCGGCCGTCGCCGACCTGCTGCCGGATGCGGGCGACCTGCTCCTCGATGACGTTGCCCGTCGTCCAGTCCGGGTCGATGCCCGCGCCGCGGTGCAGGAAGTTGCGCAGCACCTCCTGGCCGAACGTGGAGTGCTTCACCTCCGGGTGCCACTGCACCCCGTAGAGGCGGCGGCCGTCGTCCTCGAAGGCCGCCACGGGCGCGCCCTGGGAGTCGGCCACCACCCGGAAGCCCTCCGGGGCGCGGGTCACCGCGTCGCCGTGCGACATCCACACCGACTGCTCGGCCGGCTGACCGCGCAGCAGCGTGGAGCCCTCCGCGTCCACGACCCGCGCGCCCGTGCCGCCGTACTCGCGCAACCCCGTGCGGGCGACCTCGCCGCCGAGGGCCTGCGCCATCGCCTGGAAGCCGTAGCAGATGCCCAGCACCGGCACCCCGGCGTCGAACAGGGCGGGGTCCACCTGCGGGGCGCCCTCGGCGTACACGCTGGAGGGGCCGCCGGAGAGGATCACCGCGGCCGGCTCCTTCGCCAGCATCTCGGCCACCGGCGTCGTGGAGGGCACGATCTCGCTGAACACGTCGGCCTCGCGCACCCGCCGCGCGATGAGCTGGGCGTACTGGGCGCCGTAGTCGACGACGAGGACCGGCCGGTGGGTGCGCTCGGCGGCCCGCTCCGGGGTCTCGGCCGGCTCGGTGACCGCCGCCCCGCCACCGGCGACCGGCTCGGTGGCGGCGATGCCGGTGTCGTCCGGGCTGGCGCCGGGGGGCGGGTCGAAGTGGGTCGGGTCCGGCGTGCTGCCCGCGTGCTGCGTCACCGCGCCAGGGTATCGGCGCGCGGGCGCGCTCCCGGACGCGCGCAGGGGCGGGGACGTCCCGCACCGCGACGCCGGCGCGTCGCGGGCAGGACGTCCCCGCCCCGGGGGTGCGGGCGCGTCAGGCGGCCTCCTCCGCGGCCCCCCGCTCCGCCACGAAGGCGTCGCGCGCCAGGTCGGCGACGTCCGGGGCGTCGCTGAAGAGCCCGTCCACGCCGGCGTCGAACACCGCGCGGGCGTGCTCCACGGCCAGCCCCCACGCGGCCGGGTCGTCCCCGGTGCGCAGGTCCGCCGGCAGGAACTCGTTCTCCGGGCGGTGCGTGTAGGGCACGACCTCCAGCCCGGCGGCGTGGGCGTCGGCCACCAGGGACGTCGGGGCGCCCAGCGAGCCGTCGCCGGTGGGCTCGAAGACCTGCTGCAGCGAGGGGCCGACCACGTCGACGTAGCGGGACAGGTCGCGCAGGCTGGAGGGGATGACGAGGTCGGCGTAGGTGCGCCCGTCCCCGGCGGCGACGAGGTCGTAGGGCGCGCCCTCGTGGTAGGTGAGGAACACCAGCGGCGCCCGCAGCCGGTGCTCGGTGCGCAGCTCGACCAGGTTCGTCAGCTCGAAGGACTGCACGGCCACGGGCGCGCCGGCGTCGTCGAGGTCGTGCTCGCGCAGCAGGCGCGCGACCTCGGCCTCCATGGGCAGGCCGATGGTGGTGAAGTACGTGGAGTGCTTGATCTCCGGGATGACGCCGATCTCGCGGCCGAGCTCCTCGCTGAGCCGCTCGCGCAGCGTGAGCACCTCCTCGAACGTCGGCACCTTGTAGAGGCCGTCCCACAGGGCGTTGCGCGGGCGCAGCGCGGGCAGGCGCTCCTCGGCGCGCAGCGTCCGGAGCTCGGCGAGGGTGAAGTCCTCGGTGAACCAGCCGGTGAGCTCCACGCCGTCGACGACCTTGGTGGCCCGCCGGGCGGCGAACTCCGGGTGCTCCTCCACGTCCGTGGTGCCGGAGATCTCGTTCTCGTGGCGCACCACGAGGACGCCGTCCTTGGTGGAGACGAGGTCCGGCTCGATCCAGTCCGCCCCCAGCCCCGCGCCGAGCACGTAGGCGGCGAGGGTGTGCTCGGGCCGGTAGGCGGAGGCGCCGCGGTGGGCGACGACGAAGGGTTCGGCGGCCTGCTCGACGGCGGCCTTGGGCACCAGGCGCAGCGGCTCGGTGGCGGTGGGGGCGGCGGGGTCCGGTGTGCCGGTGGCCACGGCGGCGGGCGCGACGACCGCGGTGGCGGCGACGGCGGCCGCCAGCGCGGCGAGGAGGCGGCCCGGGCGACCGCTCGGGGGCCGCACGGGGCTGGAGGTGCTGG
>NZ_BAABIL010000355.1:0-1812 GCF_039542765.1 Kineococcus glutinatus | reverse complement strand
GCGGGTGCGATCCCGGGGGCGGCGGCGCCGACGAGGGCGGCGACCAGCCAGGGGCTCGGGCCGCGCCCCTCGCGCTCGCCCGCCCCGCTCGTGCGGGGCTCGTCGGTGGGGGGCTCGGCGGCCGGGGACCCGGCGGGCTGCTCGGCGGGCGGCTCGAGGGGCATGGCGCTGGTGTCCTCCGCTGACGTCGTGCCGGTGCCGGGCCGGCACGTGCCGGCCGCTCCCGTGCGTGGTGCCTGCTGGTCCCGTTCGGGATCACGCTCGCGGCCGAACCTACCCGACGCCTCCGGCCGCGCCCGGCCAGCGCGATCTCCCGGCGTGGCGGCAGGTCGTCACCGCGCACCGGCCCCCTCGTGGCAGGCTGGTGCCGTGGCCGTACCGCAGCGCGCAGAGATCGCATCGGAGCAGGGGGACGCCGTCGAGGAGCTCGTGGGCGAGTGGCTCACGGTGCCCGACGTCGCCAAGCGGACGGGGGTGAGCGCCCGCCTGGTGCGCCAGCAGCTGCAGGAGCGCCAGCTGCTGGCGCTGCGGCTGGGGGAGCGGCGCGTGGTGCACGTGCCCGCCGCCTTCCTCGCCGAGGACGGCCCGGTGCCGGCGCTGCGCGGCACCATCTCGGTGCTCGCCGACTCCGGCCTGTCCGACGTGGAGGCCGTGCGCTGGTTGTTCACCCCCGACGACACCCTGCCCGGGCGCCCGATCGACGCCCTGCGCTCCGGGCACAAGACGGAGATCCGCCGCCGGGCGCAGGCCCTGCTGCTCTGAGCGCCGCTCAGAGCGCCGCGGCCGGGGCCGTGCTCCTCCAGCGGGCCTCCTCGCGCCGGGCGCGGGTGGCGCGCGCCAGGGCCGGCAGGGCCACCGCCAGGCGCCGGGGCACGCCGACGGCCACCCGCCGGTCCAGCACCCGGTAACCGGAGCGCTCCACCGCGCCCAGGATGCCGCCGTACAGCTCGAACGCCGTGCGGACGCAGTCCCGGCTCGTCGGGTGCAGCATCGCGATGCCCGGCTCGGCCCGCTGGTACAGCTCCCGGGTGCGCTCGACCTCGAAGGCCAGCAGCGCGCGCACCGGCTGCGGCACCACGCCCTCCCGCTGCGCGGCCAGCAGCCCCTCGCGCGTCACGCCGAAGGCGTCGAGGTCCTCGGCGGGCAGGTAGATCCGCCCGCGCTGCAGGTCCTCGCCGACGTCGCGGATGAAGTTGGACATCTGGAACGCCTCGCCGAGCAGCTGCGCCGGCTGCGCCGCCTGCGGCGTCAGCGGCTCCAGCAGCGGCAGCATCTGCAGCCCGATGACCGAGGCCGAGCCGTACATGTAGCGCTGCAGGTCGGCGTAGGTGGCGTAGCCGGTCTCGGTGATGTCCATCCGCATCGAGGCGAGGAAGGCCTCCACGTGGGCGCGGGGCACGGACCAGCGGCGCATCGTGGCGGCCATCGCCCGGCCCACCGGGTCCGGGGGGTCGCCGGCGTCCAGGCCCGCGAGGAACGCCTCGCCCCAGTCGAGCAGCGCCTGCGGGTCGGGGTGCTCCAGGGAGTCGACGAACTCGTCGGCGTAGCGGGCGAAGCCGTACAGCGCCCACACGTAGGGGCGCTTGGCCCGCGGCAGCAGCAGCGTCGCCAGGTAGTAGGTGCGCCCGTGCGCGGCGTGCAGCCGGCGGCACTCCTCGAACGCCGCCCGCAGCGCCGGGTCGCGCAGCTGCGGGTCGCCCGCCGCGGCCGCGTCGAGGTCGCGGGCGCTCACCGCCACGCCCGCGAGCGGTAGGAGCGGTCCCGGCCCGTGACCCGCTCGGCCGCCAGCCGCCCGGAGACCAGCACCATCGG
>NZ_BAABIL010000354.1:0-2901 GCF_039542765.1 Kineococcus glutinatus | reverse complement strand
GGAGCGGTCCCGGCCCGTGACCCGCTCGGCCGCCAGCCGCCCGGAGACCAGCACCATCGGCACCCCCACCCCCGGCTGGGTGCCCGAGCCGGTGAGCACCACGTTCTCCCCCCACAGGTTCCCCGGCCGGAACGGCCCGGTCTGCCGGAAGGAGTGCGAGGCCGCGAACGGCGCGCCCATCGCCATCCCGCGCCGTTCCCAGTCCAGCGGGGTGGTGACGTGCTCCACCTCGATCGCGTCGCCGAACCCCGGGTAGCCGCGCTCGGCGAGGGTGGCCAGCACGTGCTCGCGGTAGCGCGGCGCCTGCCGGCGCCAGTCGATGCCCGCGCCGGTGTGCGGGGTGGGGAACAGCACGTAGTAGATGTGCCGGCCGGGCGGGGCCAGCGTCGGGTCCGAGGCGGTGGGCCGGCTCACCAGCACCGAGGGGTCGCTCATCAGCTTCCCCGACAGCAGCTCGTCGAACACCCCCCGCCAGGAGCGCCCGAAGTGGATGGCGTGGTGCACCGGGTCGGGGTAGTCGGCGGTGGAACCGGCCAGCAGCAGGTAGCAGGAGGGGGAGAAGTCCAGCCGCCGCAGGTTCCAGCCGTCGCGGCCCAGCAGGTCGCGGTGGGCCACGGGCAGGTCCGGGTTGAGCACCACCACGTCGGCGGCGACCCGCTCGCCGTCGGCGGTGACGACCGCGGTGGCCCGGCCGCCGGAGTGCTCCACCCGCGCCACCTCGGTGCCGTACCGGAACTCCACGCCGTGCTTGGCGGCGGCGTCGGCCATCGCCCGCGGCAGGGCGTGCATCCCGCCGCGGGGGAAGAACACCCCCGCCACCGAGTCCATGTAGGCGATGACGGCGTACAGGGCGAGGGCGTCGTAGGGGGACAGCCCCGCGTACATCGCCTGGAAGGAGAACATCTTCTGCGTGCGGTCGTCCTTCAGGAACCGCGCGACCTCCGGTGCCAGCTTCGCGAAACCCCGGGCCCGCAGCAGCCGCAGCAGGTTCGGGGTGAGCAGGTCCAGCGGGGTGTCGATGTTGCGGTCGATGAAGTCGCGCAGCTCGAAGCGGTACAGGTCCGAGACGTGGTCGACGAACCGGCGGTACCCCTCCGCCTCGCCCTGCCCGCACAGCGCGGCGATGTTCGCCGCGGTGGTGTCGACGTCGGCGCTGACCTCCAGCTGCGAGCCGTCCGCGTAGTGCCCGCGGTACAGGGGGTCGACGGCCTCGAGCTGGAGGAAGTCCTCCATGCGCTCGCCGAGGGCGTCGAAGCAGTCCGCGATGAGGTCGGGCATCGTCAGCACCGTGGGGCCGGTGTCGAAGCGGTACTCGCCCTCGGCGGTGCGGTCGGTCACGAGGCCTGCGCGCCCGCCGGGGACGTCCTCGCGCTCCAGCACGGTGACGCGCCGGCCGGCGCCGGCCAGCCGCATCGCCGCGGACAGCCCCGCCAGGCCCGCGCCGACGACCACGACGTGGTCGCTGGGCCCGGCCACGGTGCGCACCCGCCCGGGCAGCCAGCCCGCGGCGCGCGCCAGCCGGCTCACGCCTGCCTCGAGGTGGCCGCCACCAGCAGCCCGTGCAGCGCCGCGCGGGAGGTCTCGTCCACGGCCGCGGCGTCGAGGGCCTCGCACGCCTCCTCGACCAGCCGGGCGATGTGCTCCTCCACCGCCGCGGCGGCGCCCGTGGCCACGAGCACCTCCCGCAGCGCCGCCACCCCGTCGGCGTCGAGGTCCGGGTCGCCGAGCAGGCGCTGCACCGTCGCCGCCTGCGCCGGTGAGGCGCTGCGCAGCGCGAGCGCGACCAGCAGGGTGCGCTTGCCCTCGCGCAGGTCGTCGCCGGCGGGCTTGCCCGTCACCTCCGGGTCGCCGAAGGTGCCCAGGACGTCGTCGCGCAGCTGGAAGGCCTCCCCGAGGCTCAGCCCGACGGCGGAGTAGGACGCCAGCAGCTGCTCGGGGGCGCCGGCGAGGCGTGCGCCCAGCAGCAGGGGGTGCTCGACGCTGTACTTGGCGCTCTTGAACCGCACGACCCGCCGCGCGCGGTCCACCGCACCGGCCGGGTCGGAGACGGCCGCGGCGGCCTGCTCCAGCACGTCGAGGTACTGCCCGCCCATGAGCTGGGTGCGCATCAGCGAGAACACCCCCCGCGCGCGGGCGACGTCCGCGGCCGGCAGGCGCGCCGCGGAGAACAGCTCGTCGCTCCAGCCCAGGCACAGGTCGCCCGTCAGGACGGCACCGGCCAGGCCGAAGCGCTCCTCGCTGCCCGCCCAGCCCGCGCCCGCGTGCAGGGACGCGAAGCGCCGGTGCGCCGCGGGCAGGCCCCGGCGGGTGTCGGAGTCGTCCATGAGGTCGTCGTGGATGAGGGCGGCCGCCTGGAACAGCTCCAGGGCCGCGCCCACGTCGACGATGCCGTCGCCGTCGGCGCCCCCCGCGCCGCGGTAGCCCCAGTAGCAGAAGGCCGGCCGCAGCCGCTTGCCGCCGCGCAGCAGGGCGCGGATGCCCTCCAGGAGGGCGGCGCAGTCGGGGCCGACCTCGGCCAGCACCCGCCCCTGCGCGTCGAGGAAGTCGTCGAGCACGACCTGCACGCGGGCGGGCAGGTCGACGTCGGTGGGACGCGGGGGCGCGGTGGTACCCGGTGCGGCGGGTGACGGGGGCGGCACACGCCGAACTGTAGGTGGGCCCCCGGGGGCTTGCGAACCCTGCCCTAGCCTGCCGGGGGTGAGGCGCGAGGTGTACCTGCGGCGCTGGTCGCAGCTGCACGGCGGTGCGGCGGCCACCGGTGTGGTGCGCTGCTGGCTGGTGGCGGTGCACGCGCTGGCCGCCCCGCTGGCCGCCGCCCGCACCCCGCCGGCGCTGCTGACGGTCGCGGGCGTCGCGGCCGCGGGGGCCGCGGTGGTCCTGGGGGCGCGGGGAGCGCCGGCG
>NZ_BAABIL010000353.1:0-1328 GCF_039542765.1 Kineococcus glutinatus | reverse complement strand
CGGCAGCACCGCGGCCGGGTCGAAGTCCAGCTCGTCGGCCTCCGGCAGCAGGCCCTCGAGGTCGGCGGTGGTGACGGGCTGCCCGACGAGGCCGCTGGTGACGACCGCCGCCAGCAGCGCCGCGACCCCCTCGGCCACGTCGTCCGGCAGGTCGGCGAGCTGCTCCAGCACCCACACGGTGACCGCGTCGCGGCGCAGCTCGCGGACCTCGTCGGCGTCGCCGCCGCGCCAGGTCGCCGCGGCGGGGCCGGGCCGCACCTCGCCGTCGGCCGCGTCGGCCAGCTCCAGCTCGTGCAGGGCGCGCAGGACGTCCGCGGGGACGCCCTCGGCGCCGGGGTCGGCCAGGGCCGCGCTGATCTGCGCGACGAGCGGGAGGGCGGCCAGCGCGGCGTCCTCCTCCTCGTCGTCGACGTCGTCGGCCGCGGCGAGGACGAGCTCGTCGGCGGAGGTGTCCTCCAGCGCGGCGTAGCACTCCTCAAGCTCCTCCTCGCCACCGGACCAGCGGCGGGTCTCCTCGAGGAAGTGCAGGAACAGCTCCCACGCCTCGGCGACGGCGTCGACCAGCTCGGCGTCGTCCCAGTCGTGCTGCCGCGCGAACGCCGTGAGCACCGGGGAGTCGACCTCGGACAGCAGCAGGTCGAGGTCGTCGGCGCTCCAGCGGGTGGCGGTCTGCGGGCCGACCGCGGTGGTGCGGGTGCGCTTGAGCAGCCAGTCCATCGACTCGGCGAGCACGGTGACCACGTCCTCGTGGCCGAGGGCGCCCTCCTCGGAGGTGGTGGCCTCCCCCAGCCACGCCGTGAAGGGGCCGCTCAGCGCGAGCAGCGCGCGGTTGCCGAGGTGCGTCGTCGCGGCCGGGCGGCGGCGGGGCGAACCCGGCCTGCGGCTGGCGGGGCGGGTGTTCTTCGGCATGGCGGGTGCTCCAAGCTGCGGACCAGGGCGCTGGTCGGGGTGCCGGTGGGTGCCGGCCGGGGAGGCACGACCGTAGTGCCTGTCCCCGACCGGCACGTGACCCGCGGGTGAGCGGCAGGTGGTCGGCGCCGCAGCCCTTCGCAGCCCGCCGGGACCGCGACGGCTGTCGGACCCGTGCCCCACGATGACCTCGTGCCCCCACCACCCCACCCGGCGCCGCCCGCCTCCCGGAGCCGCGCGTGAGCGTCCTGCACGTGCTGTGCACGGCCGCCCACGGGCCGCTGTGGTGGGTGGAGGACGACGGGGGTCCGCTCGCAGCGCGGGCGCGGCGGGCGAGGGCGGCCGCGCTCCCCGGGGCGGCGCGGGAGGCGCTCACCGGCCCGGCCCGGACCGTGCGCGCGCTGCTGCCCTGCGCCGAC
>NZ_BAABIL010000352.1:0-810 GCF_039542765.1 Kineococcus glutinatus | reverse complement strand
GGGCGGCGACGTCCCCGCGCAGCGCGGCGAGCAGGGCGCCGGGCGCCGCCGCGCCCTCCCGCGGCACCACCGCGGCGACCACCCGCTGGCCCCACCGCGGGTCGGGCACCACCACCACCGCCGCCTCCGCCACGGCCGGGTGCCGCACGAGCGCCGCCTCCACGACGGCGGGCGCCACCTTCAGCCCACCGGTGGTGATCACGTCGTCCAGGCGGCCCAGCACCTCCAGCCGCTGCCGGCCGCCCGGGCCCTGCACCAGCACCCCCGCGTCGTCGGTGCGGAAGCGGCGCCGCCCGGCGTCGTCGACGTCGAAGGCCGCGGCGGCGCCGCCGGAGCGGTGCCCCCGGTAGCCGCGGGCCACGACGTCCCCGGCCAGCAGCACCCGCGACGTGCCCGGCTCCACCGCCGCGCGGACCCCGTCCAGCGGCACCCCGTCGTACACGCACCCGCCGCACGTCTCGCTGGAGCCGTACGTGGTCACCACCCGCACCCCCGCGGCCCGGGCCCGCTCCCGCAGGGCCGGCGGGGTGGCGGCCGCCCCCACGAGCACCGCGTCGAACGAGGCCAGCGCCGCGGTGGCCTCCGCCCCGGCGTCGAGCAGCCGCAGCAGCTGCGTCGGCACGAGCGACGTGAACCGGGCCGGACCGGTGCAGGCGGCCGCCGCGGCGGTGAACGCGGCGGGGGAGAAGCCCGCGGTGAGGTCGAGCACGACGGGCTCGGTGCCGGCCAGCACCGAGCGCAGCAGCACCTGCAGCCCCGCCACGTGCTGCGGCGGCAGCGCCAGCAGCCAGCGCTCCCCGCCCGGGGGGC
>NZ_BAABIL010000351.1:0-5929 GCF_039542765.1 Kineococcus glutinatus | reverse complement strand
GCCTTCGCCGCCGCCCAGCTCGCCGCGCTGCGCCTGGCGCTGGGCCCGCACAGCCCCTCGGAGGAGGCCGCCCGCTACCGGCTCGGGCTGGCGCCGCGACCGGGGTGGCTGGGCTGAGGCCCCGGCCAGGGACGGCGGGCTGGTCGACCGGCGCAGCACCACCAGCACCCCGGGCGACCCCGACCACGGTGACCGCTGGCCCGCCCGAGGTCACGGGTCGGGCGGCACGGTCGGCGGGCACCCGCACCGGAACCTCGGTCGCGCCAGGTCCGGTTCGGAGCCGGGAACTGCTCGGCCAGCTCGTCCAGCCGGTCGACAGCGCAGGGAACACGAGGTGACCATCTGCCGGCTGGCGCCACCACCCGACCGAGGGCAGCCGGACCACCGCGCCCGCCCCGGCCGCGGAGGGCGCCCGGAGCTGCCGGGGCGGCTGGCTCACGGCCCGTGGGCGCACCCGGCCTCCCCCTGTAGCAAAAGATTGCTACGATCCTCGCATGGGAACGATCAGCCAGCGCGAGCTGCGCAACGACTCCGGCGGCGTCCTGCGCCGACTCCAAGCCGGGGAAAGCTTCACGATCACCGTCCACGGCAAGCCCATCGGCGTCCTGCGCCTGGACCCCGTGCCCACCGGCCCCCAGCGCACCGTCCACCTGGACAACGAGCCCGCCATCCCTGGCCACGCCCTCACCCCCGAGGAGCGGGCCGCCTGGAAGGCCGACATCGCACGGTTCGCCGAGGAGTTCGTCGACGACGACCTCGACGACCCCTACGAGCGCGCCGCCGCCCGCCGCGCCCAGCGCGAGCAGAGCACCGAGGAGCCGGCGGACAAGGAGGTCAAGTGACCGCCGTGCCCCACGGTGAGGGTGCGGCCGTCCGGCGGGCAGACCGGTGAGCAACGGCAAGCTGCTGGACACCAACGTCGTCATCGACGGCCTCCCGGTCGCCGGCCCCACCCACGTCTCGATCGTCACCGTCCTGGAACTGCACGACGGAGTCGCCCTGGCGAAGAACCCGGCCGACAGGGTGAAGCGCAGCCGCAACCTGACCCAGCTCCTCCGGCGCTACACCCCGCTGCCCCTGGACGAGGACGTCGCCGTCGCCTACACCGACATCGTGGCCGCCGTCATCGCCGTCGGCCGCACGCCGAAGAAGCGCCGGAACGACCTGTGGATCGCGGCGACCGCCCTCGTGCACGGCCTCGACGTCTGCACCTCCAACGCGGACGACTACCGCGGCCTGGAGAGCCTCGTCACCGTCGTCACCCCATGACCAGCGCGCAGGCCTCCCCGACGTCACCGAACTGACCGCCGCCCTTCTCGACGCACCACCGGGTGGCTCGCACCGCGCCCTCAGGCGGAGGCCTCGGTCCAGCCGTCGCGGTCGCGCAGCGCGGCCGGCAGGAACCGGGCACCCGCACCGGCGGAGGCGGCCGCGTCGGCGGCGTTCGACAACCGGCAGCGCTGCAGCGAGAGGCAGCCGCAGCCGATGCACGAGCTCAGCCCGTCGCGCAGCGCCTGCAGCGCGGCGATCCGCTCGTCGAGCCGCGCCCGCCACGACCGCGAGAGCCGGTCCCAGTCCGCGCGGGTCGGGTTGCGACCCTCGGGCAGCGAGGCCAGGGCGTCGCGGACCTCCGACAGCGACAGGCCCACGCTCTGCGCGGCGCGGATGAACGCGATGCGGCGCAGCACGGCCCGGGGGTAGCGGCGCTGCCCGCCGGCGGTCCGGAGGGGGTGCAGCAACCCCTCCTGCTCGTAGAACCGCAGCGCCGAGGGCGTGACACCCGCGCGCGCGGCCACCTCCCCGATCGCCAGCGCGTCGTCGGCGTGCACGCGGACCTCCCCCGACCGGTGGGGCGGACCCGGGGCCGGCCCCTCGACCCGACGCGCCCCGGACCTCAAGCGCGCTCGAAGGTCCAGCCTGCCGCCCGCGCCCCCTCCCCGGCAAGAGCACCCGCACCCCGGGCGTCGTCGCCACCGGGACCCGCTGCGGCAGCGGCGATCGCGCGCCACACCCGGTCCCGGCTCATCGGCAGTTCCCGCAGCCGGACCCCGGTGGCGTCGCGCACCGCGTTCGCCAGCGCCGGGGCGACCGGGTTGTACGGCGACTCGCTCATCGACTTCGCCCCGTGCGGGCCGAGCTCGTCGCGGGTGTCGGCGAAGAGCACCTCGGTGTCGGGCACGTCGGCGCAGCGCGGCACCAGGTAGTCGCGCAGCGTCGACGTCACGACCCGCCCCGCGGCGTCGAGGCGCAGCTCCTCCAGCAGCGCCGACCCGATGCCCTGCGCGGTGCCGCCCTCGACCTGGCCGCGGCACTGCGCGGGGTTCAGCACGACCCCCGCGTCGGCGGCCTGCACCGAGCGCAGGATGCGCACCTCCCCCGTCGCGGTGCTCACCGCCACCCGGAAGGCGTGCACGTTGAACGCCACCGACCGCAGCCCCGCGTCGTCGCGGCCCTCGGCGCGCGGGGCGGCACCGGTGTCCCGCACCGCCGCCGCGTGCACGTCGGACAACGGCACCAGCTCCCCGCGCACCCGCACGCCGCCGGGTTCCAGCACCGCCTCCTCGGCCGCCGCCCCGGCCAGCCCCGCGGCCACCGCCCGCACCCGCAGCGCCAGCGCCCGGCACGCCCGCAGCAGCGCCGTGCCCGCGACGACCACCCCGGCGGAACCGAACGCGCCGGTGTCGAAACCCGTGACGTCGGTGTCGGACTGCAGCAGCCGCACCCGGTCCGGCGACGTGGCCAGCGCCTCGCAGGCCAGCTGCACGTGCACGGTGCTCGTGCCGTTGCCGAACTCGGCGGTGCCCACCCGCAGCTCCCACGTCCCGTCCGCCGCCAGCGCCGCCGCGGCCTCCGCCACGTGCCCGCGCGGCGGCACCGTGGCGATCATCGTGGCGGCCATCCCCTCACCGGTGCGCCACTGCTCCCCCCGCGGGGCGGGTGCCCCGCCGCGGCGCAGCGCCTCCTGCGCCAGGTCCAGGCACTGGTCCAGGCCGTAGCTGCCGAACCGCAGCCCGTCGTCGGCGCCGCCCTCGCGCGGGTCCGACGTCACGACGAACGCGTCCCCCGGCGCGACGACGTTGCGCCGGCGCAGCTCGAAGGGGTCGATCCCCAGCTCGCGGGCCAGGTCGTCGAGGGCGGACTCCACGGCGAACTGCACCTGCCCCAGGCCGTAGCCGCGGAACGCCCCCGAGGGCAGGACGTTGGTGTAGACCGCCCGCGCGTCGACCCGCTTGTTGGGGCAGCGGTACAGCGCCACCGACTCGTGGCAGCCGTGGAACACCACCCCGGGGCTGTGGTTGCCGTAGGCGCCGGCGTCGACGAGCACGTCCAGGGCCAGCGCCGTCAACCGGCCCCCGGCATCCGCGCCGACGCGCACGCGGACCCGGAACGGGTGCCGGCACGGCGCGCGGGTCAGCGCCTCGGTGCGGGTGAGCTCCAGCTGGACCGGGCGCCCGGTCCGCAGCACCGCCAGGGCGACGACGTCCTCGACGAGCATCTCCTGCTTGCCGCCGAAACCCCCGCCGACGCGGGCGGTGAACACCCGCACCCGCTCCGGGTCCAGCCCCAGGATCCGCGCCAGCTCCGCGCGCACGAGGAACGGCACCTGCGTGCTGGTGCGCACCACCAGCCGGCCCTCGGCGTCGAGCCAGCCCACCGCCGCGTGCGTCTCCAGGGCGACGTGCGCGACGCGCTGCGTGCGGTACGTGCCGCCCGCGACGGCGTGCGCGGCCGCCAGCGCGGCCTCCACGTCACCCACCCCGCCGTGCAGCGCGGCGACCACGTTGCGCCCCGGGTCGGCGATGCGCGAGGCCGGTCCCTTGTCGCCGTGGACCAGGGGGGCGCCGGGCAGCAGCGCGGCCTCCGGGTCGAGCACCGCCGGCAGCACCTCGTACTCCACGTCCACCAGGTCCAGGGCCTGCTCGGCCAGCGCCCGGGTGTCCGCCACCGCGACCGCGACCCGCTGGGCGTGGTGGCGCAGCACGTCGTCCAGGACGCGGGTGTCGTCGGGGTCGTCGGTGCGGTGGTGGTGCCGCGCCGTGGAGAACAGCACCCCCGGGTCGTCGTGGTGGGTGAGGACGGCGTGCACCCCCGGCAGGGCCAGGGCGCGGGAGACGTCGATCCGCCGGATGCGGGCGTGCGCGTGCGGGCTGCCGAGCACCGCGGCGTGCAGCGGCGGTCCGGGCACGTCACCGGGGGCCAGGTCCAGGGTGTACGGCTCGGTGCCGGTGACGACGCGCGGCGCGGCGGGCGCCGGCAGCGACCCCCCGGGACGGGCATCGTCCGCCGGCGTGCCGCTGGGAACTCCGCAGCCGCTGCCGCGCAGCGCCTCCCGGATCGGCCGGTACCCCGTGCAGCGGCACAGGTTCCCCTTCAGCGCCTCCGCCGGGTCCGCGCGCTGCGCGTCGTCGAGGGCGCTGGCGGTGACCACCGCGCCCGGGGTGCAGAACCCGCACTGGAACGCCGCGCCGTCGGCGAACGCGCGCTGCACCGGGTGCGGCTCCCCCGCCGCGCCCAGCCCGGCCGCCGTGGTCACCGCCCGGCCCGCCACCCGGTGCGCCGGCTGCAGGCACGAGGGCACCGGGGCGCCGTCCACGAGGACGGTGCAGGCCCCGCAGTCACCGGTGTCGCAGCCGCGCTTGACCCCGGTGCGCCCCAGCTCCCGCAGCAGCGTGCGCAGGCACTGCCCGGCCCGCGGCGCCGCCTCGACGGCCTCCCCGTCCACCTCGAACCTCACCGCGCCCCCTCCCCCGCCGCACCGGCGCGGGCCCGCGGCGGGCCGGCCAGCTCCGCGCGCACCTGCTCGGCCAGCACACCCGTCACCGCGCGGCGCCAGTCCGGCGCCCCGTGCGCGTCGTCGAACCACACCGGCACCGCGTCCAGCGCCGCGCGCAGCCGCTCCGGCGGGCAGATCCCCGGGAAGCGCAGCACCAGCGGGCGCGGCACCGCCGCCGTCACCGACAGCACGAACCCGTCCTCGCCCAGGCGGCCCACCACGAGGGACGCCGAGCGCCCGCGGGCGGCCAGCGAGGTGCGGCGGAACGCCACCCGGCTGCGCAGCGCCGCCGCGGGCAGGTGCAGCGAGCGCAGCACCTCACCGCGGGCCAGCTGCGTGCGACCGGGGCCGGTGACGAGGTCGGCCACCGGCAGCCGCCGCTCGGCCCCGCCGGGCCCCCAGACCAGCGCCGTGCCGTCGAGGGCACCGGCCAGCGACGTCATCGCCCCGGCGGGCAGCGCGAGGCAGACGTTGCCGCCCACGGTCGCGGTGTGCCGCACCGCGAAGGAGGCCAGCAGCGCCCGGCAGCACCACGCCAGGAGCGGGTGCGCGCGCCAGCCCGGCCGGGCCGGCAGCCGCGACAGCTCCCCGATCGTGCACGTCGCCGCGACCTCCAGCCCGTCGTCGCCGGCGACCAGCGGCTCCCAGCCGGCGGTGGTGAGGTCGAGCAGGGTGCGCAGGTGCCGCTGCGGCGCGGAGAACAACCACGTGCCGCCTGCGAGGATCGCCGTGCCCTCCTCGGCGAGGGCGTCGAGGTCGCGGCGCGCGCGGACGGCGCGCACCTCGGTGACGGTGTTCAGGTCCACGAGCGGCTCCACGGGCGGCCGCCGGGGGCGGGACGGGGGAGGGTGCGGTGCGGGTGCTGGACCTGCTGGAGGTCGCGGAGCTGGGCCTGCGCGTGCTGCACGGCGGCCCGGCGGAGCTGGCGCGCACGGTGAGCGGCGCGTGCACCGTCGACCTGCTGGAACCGGGCCGCTACGTCGAGCCGGAGCAGCTCGTGCTCACCGGGCTCGTGTGGCGCCGCGACCCGGCCGACAGCGAGACGTTCCTGGCGGCCGCGGCGGCGGCCGGTGCCAGCGCGGTCGCCGCCGGGGAGGGGCTGCTGGGCACCGTGCCCGACGACGTCGTGCAGGCCGCGGCCCGGCACGGGCTGGC
>NZ_BAABIL010000350.1:0-3963 GCF_039542765.1 Kineococcus glutinatus | reverse complement strand
ATCGACTGCACCGTCACCCGGACCCGCTTGCTGAGCACGCTGTTGAGCAGCAGCGCCAGCGCGATCGGGACGGGGAAGAAGAACACGAGCTGGAACGCGGTGATCGTCAGGGTGTTCTGCACCGCGTGCCAGAACGAGGGGTCGGCGAAGACCCGCTGGAAGTTCGCCAGCCCGACGAACGGGCTCTCCCGGAACCCCGCGATCGGGTAGTAGTCCTGGAACGCGACGACGTTGCCCAGCATCGGCACGTAGGCGAAGACGGCCAGCAGCAGCACGCCGGGCAGGCACATCAGCAGCAGCGAGCGGTCGCGGCGGACGCGCGCGCGCAGGCTCAGCCGCGGCCTGCCGCCCACGTGCCCGCGCCGCCCCGTCCCGCCCCGGCGGGGCTGCTGCCCACCGGTGCGGGGCGGGGCGGCCGGGCGGGTGCTCGTCGCCACGTCAGATCTCGGTCTCGTCGCCGGTGAGGAACTTCTCCCGGTACGCGCGCAGCTCGTCGCCGCCGCTGCTGCGCCAGGTCTTCACCGCCTCGTCGAGCGCGTCGAGGTCCTCGCGGCCGCGGGCGATGTCCTTGACGAGGTCGTCGAACGGCTTGCCGAGGGAGGAGTACTGGGCCGGGTCCTGGATCTGCTGGCCGTAGAACACCGGCTCCACGGAGAACGTCGACATCCGCGCCATCCAGTCGGTGAGGTCCCTGACCATGTCGGGGAACTGGACGGTGGCGTTCACGATGGGCGGGCTGACGAGGAACTCGTAGGTCGAGGTGACCTCCGTCTGCCCCTTGGCGTTGAGGGTCGGCGCGCCGGCGGCGTCCCGGGTGAAGTGCTCGCCCTCCACGCCGTAGCGGACGAGCTGGTACTCCTCGGTGCCGAACGGCGCGGCGCAGAAGTCGGCGATGGCGAGCATCTCCTCGATCCTCGCCGTGTCGTCGGTCCTCTTGAGGAAGCTGAAGATGCCCGCCGGGGCGCCCTTGGGGATCCGCGGCTCCTGTCCGGCGGGGGCGAAGAAGTCCAGCGGCTGCTGGTCGTAGGACGGGTTGCTGGGGCGGACCCGGGTGAGGGCCTCCTCCCAGCCGCCGAGGCCGTCGAAGGTCAGCAGGGTCTGCCCGGCCTCGAAGCGGTCCTTGGCGTTCTGCGTGTTGCCGGCGACGGCGTCGGGGTGGACGGCACCGGACTCGAAGAGCTGGCGCAGCCACGCCACGGCCTCGCGGTAGCCGTCGGTCTCGAAGCGGCTGACGAGCTTGCCGCCCTGGACGTACCAGTCGGTGGAGGCGTTGAAGATGAACTGCGCCCCGTTCCACACGTCCTCCGAGCCCCAGCGCCCGGCGGCGGGGTCGGTGGCGGCCTTGGCGACCGCGATGTACTCCTCGGGCGTCGTCGGCGGCTGCAGGCCGAGCTGCTCGAAGATGTCGCGCCGGTGGAAGATCGCGTTGCCGATGAGCTCACCCGGGTAGGGCAGGGCGTAGATGCGGCCGTTGAACGCGGAGTACTTCCAGGCGTCGGTGGGGATGTTCGCCAGGTTCGGGTACTTCTTGATCTTGTCGCCGGCGAGGAAGTCGGTGAGGTCGGTGAAGAGCTTGCCGACGCCCTGGCCGAAGCGGGGCGGGATGTTCCAGCTGGGCATGACGACCCAGTCGGCGATGTCCTTCGGCGAGGCGAGGACGGCCTGCAGCTTGTCGCCGTAGGTGTTGCCGTCGGCGACCTGGAAGTCCAGCGTCGCGCCGAGCTGCTCGTTGACGGCCTGGTAGAAGGTGTTGCTCCCCAGCCCCGGCGGCGGGGTCCACCAGGCCGGGCTCATGACGGTGTAGGTGCCGCCCTTGCCGGGGGTGGCGGCGACCGACTTCACCAGCCGGGCCGGCATCGTCGTGAAGCCGGGGGTGGAGCCGTCGACCCCGGGGATGTCCGGCTGCACGAGGTCGAGCGGTTGGTAGGCGGGCAGGATCCTGGCGAGGTCGGCGGCCGAGATCGGCCCGGTCGCCGCGGGTGCGCTGCCGCCACCGCTCGAGGAGCAGGCGCTCAGGGCGCCGGGCGCCGCGACGGCGATCGCCCCGGTGCCCATGAACCCCAGGACCGACCTGCGGCTGAACCTGGCGCGCGTGCGCTCGTCCATCTGCGTCCACCACTTCCTCGTGTGGGACCGGGACCGCTGCCGGCGGACCGTGCGGCGCGCGGCGCGGCGTGGTCGCGGTGCGACATCCCTGTCGAAGCGATTCGATTGTGCCGACTGTAGAAGGCCGAGAGGTCCGATGACAACCGCCCCGGCACGCGGGTCCGCGCGCCGGGGGACCTCGACCGCGAGCGCCGGGCACGCTACCTTCGAAGCGCTTCGACGGCGAGAGGATCGACGATGACCCACGACACCGCGGCCGCCCCCGCACCCGCGCTGCCGCACCCGGCGGCGGGCGCCGCCCCCCACCCCTTCCGGGACCCCGCCCTGCCCGTGGCCCGGCGCGTGGACGACCTGCTGGCCCGGCTGACACCGGCCGAGCGGCTGGCGATGCTGCACCAGCACGCCCCGGCCGTGCCCCGCCTCGGCCTGGCGGCCTTCCGCACCGGCACCGAGGCGCTGCACGGCGTGGCCTGGCTGGGCGCCGCGACGTGCTTCCCGCAGGCCGTCGGCCTCGCCGCCACCTGGGATGCGGACCTGCTGCGCCGCGTCGGCACCGCGACCGCCCGGGAGGTCCGCGCCAAGCGCGCCACCGACCCCACCGTCAGCCTCAACGTCTGGGCACCCGTCGTGAACCCGCTGCGCCACCCGCTGTGGGGGCGCACCGAGGAGGGGTACAGCGAGGACCCGCACCTCACCGCCGAACTCGCCACGGCCTACGCCCGCGGCCTGCGCGGCGACGACCCGCGGGTGTGGCTGACCGTGCCGACGCTCAAGCACTTCCTGGCCTACAGCAACGAGACCGACCGCGCCTGCACCTCCTCGCAGCTGCGCGAGCGCGTCCTGCACGAGTACGAGCTGCCCGCCTTCCGCGGCCCGATCGCCGCCGGCGTCGTGGGGGCCGTCATGCTCTCCTACAACCTCGTCAACGGCGTGCCCGCGCACGTCTCCCCCCTGGTGCGCGAGCACCTGCGCAGCTGGGCGGGCGACCCCGACGCCCTCACCGTCGTCACCGACGCCGGCGCGCCGCAGAACCTCGTGCACGCCGAGCGCGCCTACCCCGACGCCGCGGCCGCCGACGCCGCCGCCCTGCTCGCCGGGGTGGACAACTTCACCGACGACGGCGAGGACCCCGGTCCCACCCTGCGCGCCCTCACCGCGGCGCTGGCCGCCGGCACGATCGGGCAGGCCGACGTCGACACCGCCGTGCGCCGGCTGCTGACCCTGCGGGTGCGCACCGGGGAGTTCGACCCGCCCGGCGGCCCCTTCGACGGCATCGGCCCCGAGGAGCTGGGCCGCCCGGAGCACGTCGCGCTCGCCCGCGAGGCCGTGGCCGCCGGCGTCGTCGTCCTGCAGAACCGCGACCGGCCCGACCGCGGTCCCCTGCTGCCGCTGGCCGCCACCGGGCGCACCGCGGTCGTCGGACCACTGGCCGACCTGGTGCTCACCGACTGGTACAGCGGCACCCCCACCCGCCCCGTCCCGCTCGTCACCGCGCTGCGCGAGCGGCTGGGTGAGGACGCGGTCGTCGTGGCCGACGGCAGCGACCGCATCGCCCTGCGCAGCACCACGACCGGCCGCTACGTCACCACCGACCCGCGCGACGGCGCGCTGCTGGCCACCGCCGCCAGCCCCGGCGCGGCCGACGCGCAGTTCGACCTCACCGACTGGGGCCGCGGCGTCGTCTCCCTGCGCGCCGCCCGCACCGGCCGCTTCACCACCGCCCGCGGCGCCGCGCTGCACGCCGACGCCGAGCGCATCGGCGGCTGGGTGGTGCAGGAGAGCTTCCGGCTGCACCGCCACGACGACGGCACCGTCAGCCTCCTGCACCTCGGCACCGGCCGGTGGGTGCGCGCCGAG
>NZ_BAABIL010000349.1:0-15945 GCF_039542765.1 Kineococcus glutinatus | reverse complement strand
CGCCGCGCCCGTGCGGGTGCGCGCCCCGGCGCCGGCGAGCGGGCGCCGGCGTGCGCTGGTCATCGGTTCCTCCACGGGCGGCCCGGAGGCCCTGACCGCGGTGGTCTCCAAGCTGCCCGCGAACCTGCCGGTGCCGGTGCTCATCACCCAGCACATGCCGCCGGTGTTCACCCGCCTGTACGCCCAGCGGCTCGACAAGGCCAGCGCCCTGAACGTCGTGGAGGCCACCGACGGCCAGCCCGTCGTCCCGGGCACGGTCTACATCGCCCCCGGCGACTTCCACATGGAGGTCGTCCGCAGCGGCACCGGTGCCGTGACGAAGCTGCAGCAGGGCCCGCCGGAGAACTTCTGCCGCCCCGCGGTGGACGTCATGTTCCGCTCGGCGCTGGCCCTGTACGGCGGCGACCTGCTCGCGGTGGTGCTCACCGGCATGGGTTCCGACGGCCGGACCGGCTGCAAGGCCATCGCCGGGGCCGGCGGCCAGGTCGTCGTGCAGGACGAGGCGACGTCGGTGGTGTGGGGGATGCCCGGCGCGGTGGCCCG
Source organism: Kineococcus glutinatus (assembly GCF_039542765.1). Classification (NCBI taxonomy): domain Bacteria; kingdom Bacillati; phylum Actinomycetota; class Actinomycetes; order Kineosporiales; family Kineosporiaceae; genus Kineococcus; species Kineococcus glutinatus. Next base: position 15,402 of record NZ_BAABIL010000349.1, on the reverse strand, counting down.
CGAGGGCGTCGCCGACGAGATCCTGCCGCTGTCCGCCATCGCCGACGCGATCGTGCGCCGCCACCGCGGCGGCGCCGCCCTCACCGCCGCCCTGCCGCGCGCCGGCGCCCCCGTCCCCGCCGCGGCACCACCGCGCGCGGCAACGGTCCCCGGGGTCCGCCCCGCGACCGGTTCCCCACATCCGCTCGCCCCGGCGCAGGTGCCGGCGCGCTTCACCACAGGAAGGAGGTGACACCGTGCCGCTGACGACACAGGCCTTCGACTGGGTCTGCAGCCTGGTCCGCAAGGAGAGCGCCATCGTCCTGGAGAAGGGCAAGGAGTACCTCGTCGAGTCCCGCCTCGTGCCGCTGGCGCGGGCGGCGGGTGCCCCCGACGTCTCCGCCTTCATCGAGGGCGTCCGCGTCGGTCACGACCGCCGCAAGCACATGGACATCGTCGAGGCGCTCACGACGAACGAGACGTCGTGGTTCCGCGACGGTGCACCGTTCACCGCGTTCTCCACCTCGGTGCTTCCGGAGCTCAAGCAGAGCCGCAGCACGACGCGCAGCCTGCGCGTGTGGTCGGCCGCCTGCTCCACGGGGCAGGAGGTCTACAGCATCGCGATGCTGCTGAAGGACTCCGTGGTCGCCGAGGGCTGGCGCGCCGAGCTCCTGGCCACCGACATCTCCTCCGAGGTGCTGGAGAAGGGCCGCAAGGGCTGCTACTCCCAGCTGGAGATGAACCGCGGGCTGCCCGCGAACCTGCTGGTCCGCCACTTCAGCCGGCAGGGCCCGCAGTGGCAGGTGAACGACGACCTCCGCCGGATGGTCACGTTCCAGCAGATGAACCTGGCGATGCCCTTCCGCGGTGTCGGCCAGTTCGATGTCGTCTTCCTCCGCAACGTCCTGATCTATTTCGACGTGGCGACGAAGCGCGACATCCTCACCCGGGTGCGCCAGGTCCTGCGACCTGACGGCTACCTGTTCCTCGGCGGCGCGGAGACGACGCTCGGGGTCGACGACGGATGGGAGCGCACTCTCATCGGACGAGTTTCGGTCCACCGGCCGAAGAACGGAGGAAGGTCATGAGGGCGCTGGTCGTCGACGACTCGCGGGCCATGCGGAAGATCATCTCGGCTTCCCTGCGGAAGCTGGGGTTCGAGATCGTGGAGGCGGGTGACGGGGCGGAGGCGCTGGAGGTGCTGAAGTCCGGGCCGCTGCCCGACCTGGCCACGATCGACTGGAACATGCCGGTCATGGACGGGCTCACCCTGGTGACCAACGTCCGGGCCGCCCGCGAGTACCGGTCCATGACGATGATGATGGTCACCACCGAGGCCGAGCACGGGCAGATCGTCCGGGCGCTGGCCGCCGGTGCGCACGAGTACCTCATCAAGCCGTTCACCACCGACGCCCTGGAGGAGAAGCTCGCCCTCCTCGGCCTGATGCCGGAGGTGGCGGGGGCATGAGCGTCGGTTTCGAGGTCGAGGAGCTGGGGCACTACGTCGAGGACGAAGCCCTGGAGCAGATCGTCTACCAGATGTGGGACTCCTACTTCGGGACGACGGAGCCGCCGTACCCGGTGTTCGAGCCCCTCGTGGTCGAGGGGCCCGTGCAGTGCGCGAGCGTGTCGATCTCCGGTGCCCGGCCGGGCCTGGTGACGATCACCGTGCCCGACCACCTGGCGCCGGCGCTGGCCGCCGTGATGCTGCAGGACGACGGCGAGCTCGCCCAGGACGACGTCGACGACTCGCTCGGCGAGATGGCGAACATCATCGCGGGTAACGTGAAGGCGCTGGTCCCCGACGCAGGGGCCCTGGGTCTGCCGGTGCTGGCGCGGGCCACCCCGCGTCCGGGTCGGGGTGCAAGCGAGGTGGCGAGGCTGGACGCGGCGTGGCGCGAGGGCTGGCTGAGCTTCGTGGTGTGGTTGGGGGACCCGCAGGCCGCGGGTTCCGGAGACGGCTCGGGACGGGAGTAGCGCGATGAAGGCGCTGGTGGTCGACGACAGTCGGGTGATGCGGCAGATCGTCATCCGCACCCTGCGGCAGGCGGGTTACGACTGGGTGGACGTCGTCCAGGCGGAGAACGGTCAGGAGGGCCTGGAGGCCGTCCGCGCCGAGAACCCCGACATCGTCCTGTCGGACTGGAACATGCCCGAGCGAACCGGTTACGAGATGCTCCAGGCGCTGCGGGCCTCCGGGGAGACGGTGCCGTTCGGCTTCGTCACCTCCGAGGGCTCGCAGGAGATGCGCGACAAGGCCTCCGCGGCCGGCGCGCTGTTCCTGATCGCCAAGCCCTTCACCCCGGAGATGTTCGCCACCGCCCTGGAGCCGGTCCTGGGCAAGGCGGACCTGAAGCAGCAGGCGTCGGAGAGCGCGGGGGCGGCGGTGCAGTGGTCGGAGGGCATGCCCAGCCCGCTGCCCACGAACCTCGCCGTCCGCAACCTGCTGTCGGACCTGCTCAACCGCGACGTGGACGTCGCCCCGGGGCCCGAGGTGCCCGTCGGCGGCGCCCCGGGCTCGACGGTGGCCCTCTACGTGGACGACAAGCTGAAGTCCGCGGCGGTGGCCGTCATGTCCTACGACCTGGCGGCCCACGCCGGGGCGGCCATCGGCCTGCTCCCGCCGGGTGCCAGCGAGGCGGCCATCGAGGACCGCGTCATGCCGAAGAACCTCCACGAGAACGCCGGGGAGGTCCTCAACATCATGGCCTCGCTGTTCAACCTGGAGGGCGCGCCGCACCTGAAGCTGCACGCCTACTACCGCCCGGACGAGATCCTGCGCCCGGACGTCAAGGAGTGGGCGGAGCGCAAGGGCAACCGCGTCGACCTCGCCGTGACGGTCTCCCGCTACGGCAAGGGCGGGCTGTCCATCATCACGTTCTGAGCACCCGCTGCGGTGCTCCGGCGGCCCGGTACCCCCTCGGGGGTGCCGGGCCGCTGCCGTCGTCGGGGTCGCTGCCGTCGCGGGCGCTGCCGTCGTCGGGGTCGCTGCCGTCGCGGGCGCTGCTGCCGGTCGGTGCGGCCGGCGCGCCCAGCCAGTTGCCCTGGCCGCAGTCGACACCGAGGCGGCGCAGCTCCGCGAGCTCCCCGGCGGTCTCCACGCCCTCGGCGACCAGCGTGGCGCCCACCTCCCGGGTCAGGCCCACGAGGGCGCGGGTCGCGGCCCGCCGGCCGGGGTCGAGGTCCACGCCGCGCACGAAGGCGACGTCGAGCTTCACCACGTCCGGCCCGACGTGCAGCACGTGCTGCAGGCTGGCGAAGCCCGAGCCGGCGTCGTCCACGGCGATCCGCGCGCCGTGCGCCCGCAGCCGGTCGGTGGCCACCGCCAGGGCCGGGTAGTCCGGGACCCGGCGGTGCTCGGTGAGCTCCACGACGAGCCGCTCGGGGGAGCGGGCCAGCAGCAGCGGCGCCGTGCCCGGGTCCAGCAGCACCTCGGGGGAGACGTTGACGGACAGGTAGGCGCCCGCCGGCACCCGCGGCAGCAGCTCCAGCGCCCCGCGCAGCGCCGCGTGCTCCAGGGCGGTGGCCAGCCCGCAGCGGCGCGCGTCGGCGAAGACGACCTCGGCGGGCAGCGGCCGCCCCCTGCGGGAGCGGAACCGGCTGAGCGCCTCGCAGCCGGTGACCGCGCCGGAGCGCAGGTCCACGATGGGTTGCAGGACGGTGGAGCGCCCCTCGCCGCGCACCAGGTCGTCGAGGGCGCGGACCCGCCGCTGCCGGCGCCCGGTCCGGTGGTCGTGCTCCTGCAGGGCCTCGGTGAGCAGCGCGGCGACCACGCGCAGCGCCTCCTGCTGCGCCGGGGTCAGCGGGTGCGGGGACGCCCCGGCGCCGGCGGGGACGAGGTCGACGACGCGGCCGTCGCGCTGGCGCACCTGCACCAGGGGGGTGTGCAGCACCTCCCTGGCCAGCTCCAGCAGCTGTGCGACCGACTCCCCCTGGTGCACGACGCCCCCTCGCGCGCTGCAGCGGGCCCACCGCCGCGTGCTGGACGGGAACGGGCGCGGCTGTGCACCCGTGCGCAGCAGGGTGCCACCACCGGCGCGCGCGTGCCACCGCGCACGGCCGGTGCGCGCGACCCGGGTGCACCGCCGGTGCGGGCCACCCGGGTGCGCGGTCCGGGTGCGGCGTCAGGCCGGTGGGCGGCGCGTCCCGGTGGCCCCGTGGCGGCGCATCCGCAGCACCGCCACCATCGCCTCGGCCACGATCCGCCGCGACATCTTCGACGAGCCGTGGGTGCGCTCGGTGAACAGGATCGGCACCTGCGCGGTGCGGGCGCCCAGCTCCAGGGCGGCCAGCGTCGTCTGGATCTGGAAGGCGTAGCCGGCGGCGGTGAGGGCGCCCAGGTCCAGGCGGCGCAGCAGGTCCGCGCGCCACATCTTGTACCCGCCGGTGAGGTCGGCGAGGTCGGAGCGCAGCAGCAGCCGGGCGTAGACGTTGCCGCCCCTGGACAGCGCCCGCCGGTACCAGGGCCAGGCGTCGTCGACGGCCCCGCCGGGCACGTAGCGCGAGCCCAGGACCAGGTCGGCGCCGGCCTGCAGCTCCGCGGCCATCGGCTGCAGCGCCGCCACGGGGTGGGAGCCGTCGGCGTCCATCTGCACCACCGCGTCGTAACCCAGCGACAGCGCCTCGGCGAAGCCGGCCCGGTACGCGGCGCCCAGGCCGTCCTTGCTGGCGCGGGTGAGCAGGCGCAGCCGGCCCTCGGGCAGCTCCCCGGCCAGGGCGCGCACGACGTCGCCGGTGCCGTCGGGGGAGGAGTCGTCGACGACGAGGACGTCCGGGGCCAGCGGGGAGGCGAGCACGTCGGCGACGATGCGGGCGACGTTCTGCGCCTCCTGGTAGGTGGGCAGGACGACGATCGTGCGCACGCGGGGCTCCGGCGGGTCGGGGGCGGTCGCGGCACGCTATCCCAGGACGGCGGCACCGGGCCGGGCCCGGGCGGGTGGCCGTGGGTGCCGTCGCCGCGCCCTTGGGCGCCCTTCTCCGGGTTCGGGCGCTCAGCACGGGGTCCGGGACCGCCCGAACCCGGAGATGGGCGGGTGGGGTGGGGTGCGGGTGGCAGACTGGACGCCGCCGCGGTCCGCCGCGGCCGGGAGGGCTGGCAGAGCGGCCGAATGCTGCGGTCTTGAAAACCGCTAGGGCGGTACCCACCCCGTCCTCGGGGGTTCGAATCCCCCGCCCTCCGCACCAGCACCCGAGGACCACCCCCAGGAGGAACGGCATGCCCCTCGTGGGTCCCGAGATGGACGCCCGCCGGCGCGCCAACGCCGCCCGCGCCTTCCACGCCCTCGCGCCCGAGGACCGCCGCGACGTCCTCGCCCTCGCCCGGCAGGGCCGGCGCCACCCCGACGAGCGCGTCGTGGCCGTCGCCTGGTGGTACGCCGCGGCCGTGCTCCAGCCGCGCTGGTGGACGAAGCTGCCCTCGCCCGTCCTGCCGCTGGCCGGGCTGGTGCTCATCGCCGTCGCGTTCCTCCTGGACTCCTGGCCGCTGGCGCTGGTGTCCCTGCTCCTGGTCCTCGCCGGCGCGATGCTGTGGTGGCAGCGCGCCGCGACCGCGCCCCTGCTGGCCCTCGGCCTGAGCCCGGCCGCGGAGCACCCCGGCGCCGACGACCAGCAGGTGTGAGATGCCGTGCACCCGGGGTAACACAGGGGCGTGACGCCACCCCAGCGACGAGTCGTCGAGCTGCCCGCCGACGGCCGGGCCCCCTCGATGGCGCGCCGGCGCGTGCAGGAGGTGGTCGAGCCGGTGGCCGTGCCGGGCATGGCGGACCTGGCCGCGCTGCTGGTGTCGGAGCTGGTGGGCAACGCGGTGCTGCACGCCACGCCCCCGGCCACCCTGACCTGCACCTGCGGTGACTCCCACGTGCGGCTGGAGGTCGCCGACTCCAGCCCGCACCCCCCGCACGTCGGGGCCGCGGGCCTGACCGACACCGGCGGCCGGGGCATGCTGCTGGTGGACGCGCTGAGCTCGCGCTGGGGGGTGGAGGTCACCCCCGACGGCAAGCGGGTGTGGGTGGAGATCGACCTGGAGGACGCCGCCGCCTACGACCGCGGCGACGTCATCGACCTGACGGCGGACGACGCGGTCCCGGCGCACCGGGAGCACGGCACCGCCTGAGGGCGCTCGGGCGCCGACCCCCCGCGCCCTTCTCCGGGTTCGGGCGGTGGGTGGGGCCTGCTGCGGCGCCCTTCTCCGGGTTCGGGCGGTGGGTGGGGCCCGGGCGGTGGGTGGGCGCGTCAGCGCAGCACGACGGTCTCCCCGCGGGCGACCCAGCGCACGTCGTCGGCCCAGCCGCGCCGCTCCGCCTCGGCCCGGAAGTCGGCCAGCGGGGAGCGGAACAGCCGGTAGTCGTCGTGGTGCACGGGCACGGTCTGCCGGGGCCGGACCAGCTCGACGAGGTCGGCGCCCTCCGCGCCGTCCATCGTCACCACGAGCCCGCCCGGCAGGGTGGTGCCCCCGAGGTGGACGACGGCGGCGTCGATGCGCCCGACGCGGCGGGGGATCTCGCGCACCTCGTCCACGAGCAGGGTGTCGCCGGTGACGTAGAGGGTGAACCCGGCGGGCCCCGCCAGCGGGCCGAACTCCAGCAGGGTGCCCATCACGGGGGGCAGCACGCCCTGCAGCGCGCCGCGGGCGTGCCGGCCGGGCATGGCGGTGGCGCGCACCCGGGTGCCGCCGGCGACGAGCTCGGCGCTGTCCCAGGTGCGCAGCCCGCGCACGTCGCGCATGCCGTGCCAGGAGGCGAGGCGGCGGGCGGCGTGCGGGGTGGTGAGGACGGGCAGGTCGCTGCGCAGGCCGCGGCGGGCGACGCGGTCGAAGTGGTCGCCGTGCAGGTGGGACAGCACGAGGCCGTCGAGCGGGGGCAGCTCGTCGACGCGCAGGGCGGGGTCGGTGAGCCGGCGGGCGACGAGGCCCTTGCCGAGCCAGGCCCACTGCCCGCGGTGCAGGAAGTTGGGGTCGGTGAGCAGGGTGAGGTCCCCGTAGCGCAGCAGCACGGTGGCGGTGCCGATGAAGGTGAGCTCCAGCGCGCCGGGCTGCGCCGGGGCCGTGGGTGCCGGTGTGCGTGGCTCTCGGGGGTCCGCCATGCGGGGGCACTACCCCGGGTGGGGCCGGTCCAGTCGCGGGGCGCTGGTGGTGGCTGCTTCGGGCGCCCATCTCCGGGTTCGGGCGCTGCGGATGGGCCCCGGGACCGCCCGAACCCGGAGATGGGCGCCGGGTGGGGGTCCCGCGCCCGCGCCCCGTCAGCGCAGCGCGGCGCCGGTGGCGAAGGTGCGGTCGAGCTGCTCGGCGAGGCGCTCGGCGGGCACCGCGGCCTCGAACAGCCAGCCCTGCCCGCGCTGGGCCCCGAGGAAGCGGCACACGTCGGCCTGCTCGGCGGTCTCGATGCCCTCGACGACGACGAGCATCCCGAGCCGGGTGGCGAGGTCGACGATGCACGACACGATCGACTGCCCGTCGACGTCCTCGGTGAGGGTGCTGGTGAGGGAGCGGTCGATCTTGAGGACGTGCGCGGGCAGCCGCCCGAGGTAGCCGAACGAGGAGTGCCCGGCGCCGAAGTCGTCGATGGCGATGCGCACCCCGAGCGCGGCGATCTCGGCGAGGACGCGCTCGGCGGGGCTGTCGGTGTCGAGGAAGACGGACTCGGTGACCTCGAGGGTGAGCAGGCCGGCCGGGGCGCCGCACTCGGCGAGCACGGCGCGCACGGCGTCGGTGAAGCCGGGGGAGTGCAGCTGCACGACGGAGACGTTGACGGCGAGCCCGGCCCCGGCGTCGAACACGCCGGCGGCGGCGGCGGTGCGCACGGCGCGGGTGAGGACGTGCTGGCCGAGGGCGACGACGAGGTTGGCCTCCTCGGCGACGGCGACGAACTCGGCGGGGCTGACGCGGCCGAGGACGTCGTCGGTCCAGCGGGCGAGGGCCTCGAAGCTGGCGACGGCGCCGGTGGACATGTCCACGACGGGCTGGAAGTGCACCTCGAGGCTGCCGGCGGTGAGGGCTGCGGTGAGGCGTTCGCGCAGCAGCAGGCGGCGGCGGTGGGCGTCGGCGATGGCGCCGTCGAAGACGGCGACGGTGCCGGTGCCGCCGGTGCGGGCGCCGCGCAGGGCGAGGTCGGCGTCGGCGATGGCGGCGGCGAGGTCCTCGCCCGGGCCGTCCTCGCTGGTGTCCTCGCCGCAGCCGCGGGCGCCGCCGGTGCCGGCGACGCCGATGACGGCGTCGAGGGCGTAGTGCCGGGCGGCGGGCACGCGGGTGGGGGCGCTGCGGACGGCGTCGAGCACGGTGGGGGCGAGGGCGGTGGCGTCGGTGACGTCGCCGTGGAGGACGAGGGCGAACTCGTCGTCGCCGGTGCGGTAGGCGGTGGCGCGGGGGTCGAGGGTGGTGAGGGAGCTGGCGACGGCGGCCAGCACGGTGTCGGCGGCGGTGGGTCCGAGGACGTCGTGGACGTGCTCGACGCCGTCGACCTCGACGAGCAGGACGGTGCGCTGCGGGTCGGGCCCGGCCGGGGGGTGGGCGAGCAGGTCGCGTCTGCCGGCGGCGAGGTCGGCGGTGAGGGCGCGGCGGTTGCCGAGGCCGGTGCCGGCGTCGGTGAGGGCCTGGGCGCGCAGGTCGTCGGCGACGGCGCTGTAGGCGCGGGTGGTCTCCAGGTGGCGGGCGGCGTAGAGCAGCAGCACGAGGGCGTGCAGGCCGAGCAGGAACCGGTCGGCGCTCGCGGGGTCGGCGACGAGCCAGGCGAGGTCGGCGAGCAGCAGGGGCAGGGCGACGAGGGCGGCGGTGGTGCGGCGGTGCTCGGCGAGGACGGCGGCGGCGGTGCGGGGCGCGAGGTGGGTGGGGCCCTTGATGGCGGAGCCGGCGGCGCCGACGGCGACGAGGCCGATGGCGAGCCAGCCGGCGCCGGCGCTGCCGGTGAGCTCGGCGTGCAGGGCGGGGATCTCCGCGAGGCCGCAGAGGGCGAGGGCGGTGCCGGGGCGGCGCAGCCGGTGGTCGTCGACGGCGGCGTTGGCGCCGCGGGCGGCGACGTGGGTGGCGCAGAGCACGAGCAGGGGGGCGCAGAGGCGTTCGAGGGTGGTGGTGCCGGTGGCGCCGGTGGTGGTGAGGACGTGCCAGGACAGCAGCGCGAGGGTGGCGCCGAGCAGGCTGGCGTCGAGCACGAGGGGCAGCACGGCGGGGCGCGCAACGGTGCGGCGCACGGTGAGCTGCATGACGGCGAACACGGCGAGCATGCCGGCGGTGGTGGCGACGAGGTCGGCGGAGCCGGCGCCGGGGTGGGCGGCGAGCAGGGCGGTGGCGACGAGGTGGCCGCCACCCCAGGCGGCGCCGACGGTGCCGTAGCCGGCGCGGACGTCGCGGGGGTGCTCGGAGCCGGCGAGCAGGCCGGCGCCGGAGAGCAGGCCGGTGAGGGCGAACCAGGGGTGGGGGGTGGCGAGGACGTCGGGGCCGGCGAGGGCGGCGACGAGGACGGCCGCCAGGGCTGCGAGGGCGAGCAGGACGGCGAGGACCCGGCTCCGGGCGCGGTGGCGCGCCTGGGGCGGGGGGACCGGCATGCCCTCTGCGTCGGCACGAGAGGGGGTGTCCTTGACCCTTCGCCCACACGCCCGCGAGGGGCTCATCACGTGCGTCGGTGGTGACCCGCAACCCGTGCCGTTGACCCGTTCGGGTGATGCTGGAGGGCCTCCGGAGGCACGTGAGCGACGTTACCAAACTGTTATGAAAGTCGCCGCGCGGTAAAAGTGCAGGTCACAGCCCGTTCAGGCATCCTCACAATGCGTTCGGACGAAGAGATCATGGTTGCTCTCCGTGTTGCTGGTGTGACTCTCGTGTACGTTCGGATGCGTCGCCAGGGGACCTCGCACCGCAGCGGGGGAGCAGGGCGGTACCAGGCTCGACTGAGCCGGCCCCCGTGGGGGGGATCACAATTCACAGCGCCTTTGGAGGCATCGTGACCGCAGCAACCTCCCGGTTGCGCCGGCGTGGTATCGGGGCCGGTGTCGCGGCCCTCGTGGGTCTGACCACCGTCGGGTTCAGTGCTGGCGCCGCCGTAGCGGCTCCCGGCTTCGACCTCGCCCGCTTGGGCGGGGAGAACCGCTTCGCCACGGCCGTGCAGGCCGCCTCGGCGTTCGACGACACGACGTCCGTCGTGCTCGCCAACGCCTTCTCCAACGTCGACGCCCTGACGGCCGCCTCCCTCGGCCTGCCCGTGCTGCTGACCCGGGACAACATCACCCCGGAGGAGACGCTGGAGGCCCTCGACACCCTCGGCGTCGAGAACATCACCCTCGTCGGTGGCGAGACCGTCATCACCGCCGAGCAGGAGGACGCGCTCGCCGCGGAGGGCTACACCGTCACCCGCCTCGCGGGCGCCAACCGCTACGCGACCGCCGCGGAGATCGCGGGCGAGGCCGCGGCCGACGCTCCCTACGTGTTCGTCGCCTCCGGCACGGGCATCCCCGACGCGCTGGCCGCGTCCCCGGCGGCGGCCGCGACCGGTTCGCCGATCCTGCTGGTCCGTCCCGACGGGGTGCCGGCCGAGACGGCCGCCGCGCTCGAGGCGTTCGGCGACGCGGAGGTCGTCGTCCTCGGCGGCCAGAACGCCGTGCCGCAGGCCATCGCCGACGAGGTGGGGGCCACCGCTCGCGCGGAGGGGCCGAACCGCTTCGCCACCGCCGCCAGCTTCGCGGACTGGAGCGTCGAGGAGGGCATCTTCGACGGCAGCACTGCGGGCATCGCCCTCGGCGTCAACGCCACCAGCACCCTGGGCCTCAACGACCTCGCCGACGCGCTCGTCGCCGGCCCGGTCCTCGGCCTCGCCGGCGGCCCGCTGCTGCTGTCGCGCTCCGCGACGGACCTCGGCGAGGAGACCGCGGGCTGGTTCGAGGCCAACGCCGAGACCCTCACCAGCGAGGGCTTCGTCTTCGGTGGCGAGAACGTCGTTTCCGCCGAGGTCGTCACCGGTGCGGTCGAGGCCGGCGGTGGCGGGGAGCCCGACTCGAACCAGGCCTTTGCCGTTACGCCGGCAGAAGCCGCGACGGCTGCGCTGAGCACTAGTGCCCTGGATAACACCGGCCGCCGCACCTACACCGTGAGCGGCATCACCTCCACGACTGTCGACATCGCCCTACTCCCCGCGGAGGACGTCACTGTCAGTCCTGCAGGGTCGGCGGCATTCGCCAGTGGAACGTTCATCGCGGACTCCCTGGGCGTCTCGATCGAACTGGTTAATGGTGCTGGCAACCTCCCGGCTGCCAGCACTCAGGGCGATGCCCACGTCAATGACGTCACTGTCACGGACGGTGAGGTGTCTTTCGCCATTGACGCCTACACGGCGGATGCCGTGGTGCCGGTCGTTTTCGACGACGCCAATGACAACAATGCGCTGGACCTCAACAACGGGCTGCCGACCGAAGCGTTCGGGGTCGGTGGAGCTACGACCTATGTGCCGGCTGAGGCGGCCGACAATGCCACGGCGACGACGGCAAGCATTACGGCCTTCGACACGACCGCTGACTACTTGGTGGTGGGTGGCGCGACCTACTACTACGACGACAACGACACCTTCCGCGTGGCAGGCACGGCCACGTCGCTGCCTGCTTTCGAGGCCCTCCTCAGCACGACCGATGCCGTTACCATCGCGTACCGGAATGCACCCGAGAATGCGTCGACGTTCAACATCACAACCGACGTGGTCCCCGCGGCGGACGATGTCACGGCAACGGTGAGCGAGCCCAGCGATGATGTCTACAACGTCGCTCTGACGTGGACGGCATCCGAGCAGGGCGACGTGCGCTACACGGTCCGCCGTACCATCAGTGGCGGATCCCCGGTGACTCTTGCGACGGGTCTCACGACGACTTCTTACGCCGACGCAGATGTGGCCGACGGGACGTACACCTACTCCGTCATTGCGACGAGCGCCACCTCGGGTACGGCTTCGTCGGCGGCCACCAGTGCGTCCGTGGTCATCCCGCCCGTCAACACGGCCCCCGCCGTGCTGGTGAACGGTGCCGTCGTGGATGTCAACTCTGGCGCGGTTACCGCTACCAGCGGTGACATCTGGAACTTCCACTTCTCGGAGCCGGTTCAGGTGGCCTCCGGTGCTGCGATCCAGTTGACCGGCGGCTCTGGGCCGATCGTGGAGAGCGGCATCAACGGCACCTTCACCCTCAACGCTGCCAGGGATGTGCTGACCGTCAGCCTGACGGCGGACGTTGCTGGTACGCCCGGTTACCCTGCCGTTGTCAATGCGATCAGCGGTATCACCGACGCTGAAGGTGCGGCGCTCACTATCACGGACGACACCAGCCTGGAGGCCAACGGCCCCGAGATCGTGACTACCGATGCTGAGTCCGGCGACACCACGTTCACGGTGACCTTCAATGAGCCCGTTCTCGAGGCTTCGGCGGAGAACGTCGCCAACTACGCCTATGTTTCGGGAACTGGCGTGACCCCGGCCGCTCCGACGTCCGCGGTACTGGGCCCGGATGGTCGCACCGTCACGCTGACGGTCGGTACGGCGATTGCTGCTGGCGCGACTGTGAACCCGGCTGGAGTCGTCGACACCGACGGTCAGGCATCGACCCAGAGCGCGTTCCCCCTCATCTGATCCACCACTCGGCGTTCGCGTCGAGCATGTGATGCGGTGCCCCGGTCCTTCAAGGGCCGGGGCACCGTTGCGTCCGGGAGTGTAGGTGCGCTTCCAGACGTGTGATCGACTTTGATGCTGAGGTGCCACTGGGCGGTCTGTGGTCGTTGGATGTCTCTCCTGGTCGAGTCGTCGCAGATGAGGGCGGGCGTAAGGGTCCGCGGTGCCCACCCCTCACCTGCGAAACTCCTCCCGTGCCCGACGCCGCCCTCCTGCGCCGCCGCCTGCTGCCCGACCCCACCGACCGCGAGGCCCTGACGTACTGGCTGGCCTCCCGCGTCGCCGTCCTCGTCGTGGTTTCCGCCGCGGCGTGGATGTTCGCGGCCAACGACTCGATCACCCCGTTCTGGCAGCGGTTCAACCAGTGGGACTCCCGGCACTACGAGGCCATCGCCCGCGTCGGCTACGACTCGGGCCAGCCCACCGGGGTGCCGCTGGCGGCGCTGCTGCCGGGTTTCCCCGCCACCCTCGCCGCGCTGCACGCCGTGGGTGTCCCGTACCTCGTCGCCGGCCCGCTCGTCTCCCTCGTCGCGAGCCTCGTCGCGGTGCTCGCCCTGAACCGGCTCGGCGAGCTGGAGGGCGCCGGGGTGGGCCCGCGGGCGGTGGCGCTGATGGTGACCGCGCCGCCGGCGGTGTTCCTCGCCGTCGGTTACAGCGAGGCCCTGTTCCTGGCGTTCGCGCTGCCGGCGTGGCTGGCGGCCCGCCGCGAGCGGTGGCTGGCGGCGGCGCTGCTCACCGCCGCGGCCTGCACGGTGCGGGCCAACGGCCTGTTCCTCGCCGCCGCGCTCGCCGTGCAGTACCTCGTCGCCGACGGCGGCATCCGGCGGCGGGGTTTCGCCCGACTGCCGCTGCTGGCGCTGCCCGCCCTGCCGGTGGCGGGGTACGTCGCCCACCTGCACGCCGAGCTGGGGACGCGGACGGCGTGGTTCGACGCCCAGCGCGACGGCTGGAGCCGGCAGCTCACCGACCCGGTGACGGCGTTCCGCATCACCTGGGAGGCGGCGTTCGAGCCGCGCAACGAGCTGCTGTGGCAGTGGACGTGGCGCTACGAGATCGTCGCCGTCCTCGTCGGGGTCGCGCTCACCGCGGTGCTGCTGTGGCGCCGGCGCTGGGGCGAGGCCACCTACACCGCCCTCACCATCGCCTCGCTGGCGACGTCCACCTGGTACTTCTCCGTGCCGCGGGCGCTGCTGCTGCAGTGGCCGCTGTTCCTGCTGCTGGCGTCCTGGTCGCTGCGCCGCCGGGGCGTGGTGCTCGCGTGGGCGGCGGTCGCGGTGCCGCTGTCGGCGTTGTTCACCGCCCTGTACGCCACCGGCCGCTGGGCGGGGTGAGCGGCGGCACGAAGTGATACAGGTGCCGTCAGCGGGCCCGTGCCGTCGCCTTCGCCGGACGTCCCGAGGGCTCCAGGCGCGGATCGAGCTGCTGTCCTCGGTCGACGCCGCTCTCACCGCACGCCGCCCCACCGGTGGCCTGTCCGTCGTCGTCCACGCGTGCCGTCGTCGTCCGGGCGTGGTTCGCCGAGCACCGGCAGATCACGTCCGGCGACGACGCCCAGCTCACCGGCCTCACCGTCGCGGGAGGACGCCGGCAGCTGGAGAAGCTCGCGCAGGAGGACTGGGTGCGGCGCGGCGAGGCGGTGGGCCGCAACGCCCACCACCTGCCCGGGAGCGCCCTCGGCTGAGTTCGTGCACCGCCCGGCGCGTGCTCGGGAGACGCATCTCACACCGGTGTGACCCGGAATCACATATCACGCACAGCTATTTCCAGGGAACTCACAGCTACCCATCTGGTCTAGTCTCGGGTCATGCCCACTTCGCCCACCGACCCCGCGAGGCGCCGGCACCGCCGGCCTGCCGCCGCCGCTGCGGCCGCTGCCGCCCTCGCCCTGACGCTCGCCGGCTGCTCCAGCTCCGACGAGAGCGGTGACACGACCTCCTCGTCGTCCACCACCTCCGCCGGTTCCTCCAGCACCGCCTCCGCCGGCAGCGGCGACGTGGTGGCGCTGGCCGAGGCGTTCGCCGCCACGCTGGACGACGACCAGCGCACGTCGCTGAACCAGGAGTACACGTTCGCCAACGCCTCCAACTGGTCGAACTTCCCCAACTCCATCCTGACCGGCAGCTTCAGCATGCCCAGCGGCGGCGCGAGCGGGGGAGCCATGCCCAGCGGCGGACCGGGCGGCGCCATGCCCACCGACGGCGCCATGCCCAGCGGCGGACCGGGCGGCGGGGGTGGGGCCCCCGGCGGCTCCAGCAGCACCGGCCGGGTGGGCCTGCAGACCAGCGAGCTGTCCGAGGAGCAGTGGACGGCGCTGGAGGACCTGCTGCGGGCCGTCACCGGCAGCGCGGAGAACGAGGGCTACGACGAGATCGTCCAGCACCTCGAAGCCGACGACTACCTCGGCGACAACGGCGGCGGGGACGACTACAGCCGCGGCCAGTACTTCATCGCCTTCCTCGGCACCCCCTCGGACTCCGGGACGTGGGAGCTGCAGTTCGGCGGGCACCACCTCGCCGTCGCCAACACCTACACCGACGGCGCGCTCGTCTCCGCGACCCCGTCCTTCCGCGGCATCGAGCCCATGGGCACCGTCGAGGTCGACGGCGACACCGTCCAGCCCGAGCAGCAGGAGCAGGCCGCGTACGCCGCGCTGCTGGAGTCCCTGGACGACACCCAGGACGCCGCCGCGAAGCTGTCGTCCACGTTCGGCGACATCGTGCTCGGCCCCGGCAGCGACTGGGCGTTCCCCACCACCTCCGAGGGCGTCAAGGGCTCCGACCTCACCGCCGAGCAG
>NZ_BAABIL010000348.1:0-7438 GCF_039542765.1 Kineococcus glutinatus | reverse complement strand
CCGGTGCCGCAGTGGCTTGTGCCGTTGCTGGCCGAGCAGCTCGTCGGGAAGGGAGCGGATGATCCTTTGTTGACCGCCCCGCAAGGTGGCGTCATGCGCATGGCGAACTGGCGGTCCCGCGTCTTCGACCCAGCTGTGCGGGCGGCGGGCATCGCTCGGCAGGCAGCCGGCGACGTGGTGCGGCCACATGACCTGCGGCACACCTGCGCCTCGTTGCACATCCAAGCCGGCACGCCCGTGAAGCACCTCAGCGAGATGCTCGGGCACACCTCGGTGGCCTTCACGATGGACCGCTACGGCCATCTGTACCCGGGGGATACCCATCGCTGGGTGGATGCCCTCGGGGCGGCCGCCGAGGCCGCCCAGGTGGCGCTGGCAGAACGGGCGCAGAACGTGCCTCAGGACGGGGTCGGTAAGCTCAAGGCCGTGGGGGATGCGGCAGGTCTCTGACCTGCGACGATGCACTCACTCGGGGCGGTAGCTCAGCCGGTCAGAGCAGCGGACTCATAATCCGTCGGTCGTGGGTTCGAGCCCCACCCGCCCTACCCGTCCACCGGGCTCGCACCCTCCTCCACCCGCCCGGGTGTGCCTCCTCCACCCGCTCTCGTCGTGGCTGGTGTGACGCCTGTGGTGTCGTGGGGCGCGACGGACCCGACCGGAGCAGCGCCGGTGCCGGCGACCGCGACAGCTCGGAAACGCAGAGTTATCGTCCTGGCACCCGCTGTAACCGAAACGTGGTGCGGCGGCGCCGACGTCCGAGGAGGTTTCGTGCCGCACCCGCTCACCGTGGCGAGCTCGCCGACCGCGCCGCGCCAGGGGTCGAGCTGGGAGGCGGAGCAGCGCGCCCTGCAGCAGGCCCTCGTCGCCCAGGTGGGCATGGAGGCGCTGCGCGAGCCCGACCTGCGCAGGCTCCTGGACCGGATCTGCAGCACCGTGCTGGCCGCCCTGGACATCGACGCCGCGCTCGTCCTCACCAGGGACGACGACGGCCGGGTGCACGTCCACACCTCTTCCTGGAGCCGGGGCGCCGACCGCGGCGCGACGGCACCGGACACCCGGCCCGACCGGGAGGCGGAGCTCGACGCGTACCTGTCCGCGCTCCTCGCCGAGGGCACGCCCCACGTGGTCGCCGACTGGCACGAGCACCACCGCCCCGCCCCGATCCCGCGGATGCGCTCCTCCGTGGCCGTCGACATCCCGCGCTCGCAGGAGTCCCACGGGGTGCTGCTGGCCCACAGCGCCGAGCCCCACGGCTTCACCGGCGACGACGTGTACTTCCTGCAGGCGCTGGCCAACATCGTCGGCGCCGCGGTCGAGCGCGTGCGCGCCGAGGCCCGCTACCGCCACGCCGCCCTCCACGACTCCCTGACCGGCCTGCCCAATCGGCTGGCCCTCCACGACAGGCTGGAGCAGGCGCTGGCCGCGCTGCGGCGCGACGGCGGCGGCCTGGCCGTCCTGTTCCTGGACGTGGACGACTTCAAGGGCGTCAACGACGCGCTCGGGCACGGCGCGGGCGACGCCTTCCTCGTGGAGATCGCCACCCGGTTGCGGGCGGTGCTGCGCCCGGGGGACACGGTGGCCCGCTTCGGCGGCGACGAGTTCGTCCTGCTCTGCCCCGGCGTGTCCAACCCGCGGGCCGCCGGTGAGGTGGCCCGGCGGGTCGTCGCCGCGCTGCGCCCCCCGCTGGAGCTGCGGGGCAACGAGACCAGCGAGGTCGTCCACCCGGCCGCCAGCATCGGCATCAGCCACACCTCCGACCCGGACTGCCCGGTCGAGGAACTGCTCCGCGAGGCCGACATCGCGCTGTACCGGGCCAAGGACGCCGGCCGCGCGCGCGCGGTCATGTTCCGGCCCGAGCACGCCGCCCAGCTGGCCGCGGCGCGCCGGCAGGAGATCGACCTGCGCCGCGGCGTGGAGGCCGGGGAGCTGTGCGTGCACTACCAGCCGACCATCGACCTCACCCACCGGCGGCTGACGGGTGCCGAGGCCCTCGTCCGGTGGCGCCACCCGCAGCGCGGACTGCTGCCGCCGGGGCAGTTCCTGCCCACCGCCGCGCGCGCCGGGCTCATGCCGGCCATCGGCGGCGCCGTGCTGGACCTGGCCCTGCGGGAGGTCCACCGCTGGCCCGCCGGCACCCACGTGGCGGTCAACCTCGACCCCCAGCAGCTCGGTGACCGCGCCGCGCTGCGCGCCGTGCACGCCGCGCTGGACGCCGGGCACTGCGAGCGCGATCGCGTCGTGCTGGAGATCACCGAGAGCGCCCTGCTGGACACCGGCCCCGACACGCTGCGCGCGTTGCGCGAGCTGCGGCGGCGGGGGGTGCGGATCGCCATCGACGACTTCGGCACCGGGTACTCGTCGCTGGCCTACCTGGCGCGGCTGCCCGTCGACATCCTGAAGATCGACCGCTCCTTCGTGGAGCGGCTGCACCGGCACGGCGAGAGCGGGGAGGCGGTGGCCATCAGCCGCCTCATCGTCAACCTCGGCCACACCCTGGGCCTGCACGTCCTCGCCGAGGGCACCGAGACGGCCGAGCAGATCGACATCCTCGCCGACCTCGGCTGCGACAGCGCCCAGGGCTTCCACGTCGGCCACCCGGTGCCCGCCGAGGACGTGCGCGCCCGACTGGCGGTCGCGGGAGCGGGCTGAGCGCCGCGACGCCCCCCCGGCGCCGACCGCCCGGCCCCCGCCGGGTGGGTCGTCCGGGAGGCGGTGGGCGCGCCGGTAGGGTCGGCCGCCATGAGCACGATGACCACCGCGGGCCTCGTCATCCTCGGCGCGCTGGCGGCCATCTCCCTGTGGGGCCTGCTGTCGTCGAAGCCGGGGGACGTGACGCGCCAGCAGTGGGCGGGCATCGTCGCCCTGGCCTCCGTGATCGGCATCGCGATCCTGGCGCTCGTCGGGGGCTGAGGACACCGCCGCCTGCGGGGTTCTTGCAAGGTTTTCGGGGCACTTTCCCCAGGTGCTTCCCAGGGGCTAGCGTCTCGGCGAGTCGCTCACCGCCGAGGAGACCACCGTGCGCCACGCCCCGCCCCGCCCGTCCCACCGCTCCCGCCGCACCACGACCGGGCTGGCCACCGCCGCCCTGGCCCTGGCGCTCGTCCCCGCCCAGCCCGCGGCCGCCGCCGACGGCCCCGCCCGCGTCAGCCTCATGGGCAGCCTGCAGTCGGAGATCGGCTGCGCCGCCGACTGGGACGAGACCTGCACCAGCACCGACCTCACCGCCGTGCCCGGCTCGCCGGGACGCTACGAGGGCGTCTTCACCGTCCCCGCCGGCAGCTACGAGTACAAGGTCCGCCTCGACGGCTCCTGGGACGAGAGCTACGGCTGGGGCGACGCGAACGCCCCCCTCGTCCTGCAGGCCCCGGCGGACCTGCGCTTCAGCTACGACCACGCCACCCACGCGGTCGCGGTGCGCCCGGCCGCCGCGCAGCCGGGGCTGACGAAGGCCGACCGCGCCCTCGCGCGGTCCTCGCTGCGCGAAGACCTGACCCGCGAGCGGTTCTACTTCGTGATGGCCGACCGCTTCGAGAACGGCGACCGGTCCAACGACACCGGCGGCCTGCCCGCCGACCGCCTCGTCAGCGGCTACGACCCCACCGCCAAGGGCTTCTACCACGGCGGCGACCTCAAGGGGATCCTCAAGCGGCTGGACTACATCGAGGACCTGGGCACCACGGCGCTGTGGCTGACGCCCTCGTTCAAGAACAAGCCCGTGCAGGGCACCGGTGACCAGGTCTCCGCCGGCTACCACG
The DNA here is from genome assembly GCF_039542765.1 of Kineococcus glutinatus. NCBI lineage: Bacteria > Bacillati > Actinomycetota > Actinomycetes > Kineosporiales > Kineosporiaceae > Kineococcus > Kineococcus glutinatus. The sequence goes on along the minus strand of NZ_BAABIL010000348.1, from coordinate 3,683 downwards.
GCTACTGGATCACGGACTTCACCCAGATCGACCCGCACCTGGGCACCAACGACGACCTGAAGAAGCTGGTGGCCGAGGCCCACCGCCGCGGGATCAAGGTCTTCTTCGACATCATCACCAACCACACCGCCGACGTGCTCAGCAACACCGCCGGCTCGCAGGAGTACATCACCAAGGAGGCCGCGCCCTACCGGGACGCCTCGGGCACCGTCTTCGACGACCGCGACCACGCCGGGACGGACACCTTCCCCGCCCTGGACCCGCGGGTGTCCTTCCCCTACACGCCGACCTTCCCGACACCGGCGGACGCGACGGCCAAGACCCCGGCGTGGCTCAACGACCCGACGCTCTACCACAACCGCGGCAACGCCAAGTTCGACGGCGGCGAGTCCGACACCTACGGCGACTTCGTCGGCCTCGACGACCTGTTCACCGAGCACCCCCGCGTCGTGGACGGCATGACCGACATCTACAACGCGTGGGTCGACTTCGGCATCGACGGCTTCCGCATCGACACCGTCAAGCACGTCAACCTGGAGTTCTGGCAGGAGTTCATGCCCGCGATCCAGGAGCGGGCACAGGCCAACGGCAACGAGAAGTTCTTCGCGTTCGGCGAGGTGTACGACGCCAACCCCGTCAACACGTCGAAGTTCACCACCGCGGGCCGGCTGCAGGCGACGCTGGACTTCCCGTTCCAGGCGCGCGCCACCGGGTTCGGCAACGGCCGCCCCACCACCGAGCTGCAGGAGCTCTTCGCCGCCGACGACCAGTACACCGACGCCGACTCCAACGCGTACTCGCTGCCCACGTTCCTGGGCAACCACGACATGGGCCGCATCGGGAAGTTCCTCGCCGACGGCGGCGCCACCGGCGAGGAGCTGCTGAAGCGCGACCAGCTGGTCCACGCCCTGATGTACCTCACCCGCGGGCAGCCGGTCGTCTACTACGGCGACGAGCAGGGCTTCACCGGTGACGGGGGCGACCAGGACGCGCGCCAGGACATGTTCCCCTCCAAGGTCGCCACCTACAACGACGACGACCTCATCGGCACGGACGCCACGACGGCGCAGGCGAACTTCGACACGAAGAACCCGCTGTACCGGCGCATCGCGGAGCTGGCCGACCTGCGCCACGACCACCCCACCCTCGCCGACGGCACCCAGATCCACCGCTACGCCAGCGCGACGGACGGCGTCTACGCCTTCAGCCGCATCTCCGACCGCGACGACGTCGAGTACGTCGTGGCGGTGAACAACTCCGAGGAGCCCCGCACCGTCACCTTCGACACCGCACAGGTCCGCGAGCGCAACTTCAAGGGCGTCTGGCCGGCGAAGGGCACCCGGGGCGTGCGCACCGACGCCGACGGGAACATCACCGTGACCGTCCCCGCGCTGTCGGCGGCGGTGTGGAAGGCGACCGGCTCGCTGGCCAGGACCAAGGCCGCCCCCGTCCCCGCGTTCAGCACGGAGGCGGTGGTCACCAGCACCGCCGGGCGCGCCGAGATCGGCGTCGACGTGCCCGGCTCCGGGCTGAACCAGGTGACGTTCGCCTACCGACAGGCCGGCACCACGGCGTGGACGACGCTGGGCACCGACGACAACGCGCCCTACCGGGTGTTCCAGGACCGCACCGACCTGCCGGCCGGCACGCTGCTGGAGTACCGCGCGGTCCTGAAGGACCACTCCGGCAACCTCGCCGTGGCCGCCACCTCCGCCACCCTCGGGGCCGACCTGCCGCCCGGCGCCGGCGAGGACGCGGTCGGCGACGGCAACCCCGTCGAGCAGCCCGCGTCGGTGAACGTCGCCGGCGACCTCAACAGCGAGATCGGCTGCGCCGCCGACTGGAGCCCGGACTGCCAGCAGGGACGGATGGTCTACGACCCGGTCTCGCAGCTGTGGAAGCTCACCGTCGACCTGCCGGCGGGTTCCTACGCCTACAAGGCGGCGATCGACGGCACCTGGCTGGAGAACTACGGCGCCGGCGCCGTGCGCGACGGGGGCAACATCCCCCTCACCACGACCGGCGGCCCCGTGACCTTCTACTACGACCACGCCAGCCACCTGGTGACCTCCGACGCGCAGGGGCCGATCATCACCGCACCCGGCAGCTTCCAGAGCGAGCTCGGTTGCGCCGCCGACTGGGACCCCGCCTGCACCCGCCCGTGGCTGCAGGACGTCAACGGCGACGGCACCTACGCCTGGGTGACCACGCAGATCCCCGCCGGCTCCCACGAGGTCAAGGTCGCCCACGGCCTCGGCTGGGAGGAGAGCTACGGCGCCGGGGGAGCGGCCGGCGGCGCGAACATCGCCTTCACCGTCCCCGCCGACGGGGCGACCACCCGGTTCACCTACGACGGCACCACCCACGTGCTCACCGTGACCAGCACCCAGCCGTGACGAGCGGCTGAGCGCCGCGCAGGACGGCCCCCGCGGGAGATCCCGCGGGGGCCGTCCTGCGCGCGCTCGCCCCGCTGCGCGGACCCGGCGCTCAGGCGCCGAGGTTGAAGGTGTCCGGGTGCGCCCCGACGCGGCCGGCGCGGTCCAGGCCCGCGATCTGGCCCAGCTCGTCCTCGGTGAGCTCGATGTCGAACACGTCGATGTTGGCGCGGATGCGCTCCGGCGTCACCGACTTCGGGATCACCAGGTGCCCCTGCTCCACGTGCCAGCGCAGCACCACCTGCGCCGGGCTCCTGCCGTGGGCCCGCGCGATCGCGCCGATCACCGGGTCGGTGAGGACGTCACCGCCAGAGGACAGCGGGCTGTAGGCCTCCGCGACGACCTGGTGGGGCGCCAGCGCCTCGCGCAGCCGCCGCTGCTGCAGGTACGGGTGCAGCTCGACCTGGTCGACCGCCGGGACGACGCCGGTCTCGGCCAGCAGCCGCTCCACGTGGTGCGGCTCGAAGTTCGACACGCCGATCGCCCGGGCCCGGCCCTCGGCGTAGATGCGCTCGAAGGCGCGCCAGGTGTCCACGTAGGCGTCCTTGGCGGGCACCGGCCAGTGGATGAGGTACAGGTCGACGTACTCCAGGCCCAGCCGCCCCAGGCTGGCGTCGAAGGCCCGCAGCGCGCTGTCGAAGCCCTGGTCGGCGTTCCAGAGCTTCGTGGTGACGAACAGCTCCTCGCGGGGGACGCCGCTGGCGGCCAGCGCCTTGCCGACGCCCACCTCGTTGCCGTAGACGGCCGCCGTGTCGATGAGGCGGTACCCCGCCTCCAGCGTCGCGGCGACGGCCGGCACCGCCTCGTCGTCGGGCACCTGCCAGACGCCGAAGCCGAGCTGCGGCACGGTGACGCCGTTGTTCAGGGTGATCGTGGGGACCGCGGGGGGCATGGGTCGTCCGCTCCTGTCGGTGGGGACATCGCTTCGCCCGGCACGCTAACCGGCCCCCCCGGGCGCGTGCGCGCCGACCGGGGGGCCGGGAGAGGTCTGGGGACGCCGGACCGGGAGCGCCTCTCGGCACACGGCCGCTCGTAGCGGCTTCATCAAATGGGACCCGGGGCTACCGCGGCCCGACGCCTCCTCCAGTGTAACCGTCACGGCCGGAACGGGCGCCCGGACGACGGCTGTGAATCCGGCCGGGCCGCCCGCCGGGCGCCGCCGGAGCACAGCGGCGCGGCTCAGCCGACGGCGGACGCGCCGCTCGCGCCGCCCTCCTCCTGCCGCCAGCGCACCGCGGCGGCCTCCAG
>NZ_BAABIL010000347.1:0-983 GCF_039542765.1 Kineococcus glutinatus | reverse complement strand
TGAGGTTTTCTCACCAGGGTCCTGACCACTGACGGCGGTGGTGGGGCATCGGTGCAGGTCAGGGTCGCGCGGGGGTGTGGGAGCGGACCCCCGAGAGGAAAGTGGATTTCGCCAAAGGCCCACGTTCCTGCGACCCCGGGAGTCCGCCGTGTCTCATCGTGCCCGCCTCGACGTGCCCGCGCCCACCTTGCGCACGGTCACCGGCTGGATCGCTGCTGCCCGCCGCGGACGAGACCGACGGCCCTGGCAGCGGGCCGCCACGGTCCATCAGCACGTGCTGCTGGTGCTGCGCTGGCTGCGCCACCGCGCCGATCTGGCCGACCTCGCCCACGATGCCCATATCTCCATCGCCACGGCGTATCGCTACCTGCACGAGGCGCTCGACGCCATCGCCGCCCACGCCCCAGACCTGCACGACGTCCTCCACATAGCACGGGAGAAGCGCCTGGCGTACCTCTGTCTGGATGGGACGCTCGTCGCGACCGACCGCGTCACTGCCCGCACCGAACGCGGCAACGACGCCTGGTACTCCGGCAAACACCACCGCCACGGCGGCAACGTGCAGGTGCTCGCCGATCCGGACGGGCATCCGCTCTGGGTCTCCGCGGTGCGCCCCGGCGCCCGCCACGATCTGGCTTGCGCCCGTGAACTCGTCCTGCCGGCGCTCTATCCCTTCTGCAGGCTGGCCCCCGACCGCCACAGCCACCTGCCGGTCCTCGCCGACAAGGGCTACGTCGGCGCCGGCATCGGTGTGCGGGTGCCCTACCGCCGCCCGGCCGGCGGGCAGCGACTGGACCGCACCGCCCGGACCTACAACCGCTGCCACGCCGCGCTGCGCGCACCTGCGGAGCGGGCCATCTCCCTGCTGGGCCACTGGCGGGCCCTGGACCATGTCACGCTCGACCCCGGCGCCATCACCAAGATCGCCTCTGTTGCCTTCGTCCTCACCCACCTTCAGTTACCAACCCGGTGAGAAAACCTCA
>NZ_BAABIL010000346.1:0-5861 GCF_039542765.1 Kineococcus glutinatus | reverse complement strand
GTCGGTGAGGGCGACGACGGCACCGGCGCCGGCGGCCTGGCCGGCGAAGTCGGCGCCGTGCGCGCGGGCACCCGGCAACGCGGCGTACAGGTCCCCGGGGCGCACCGCGCGCGAGTCCAGCGTCGCGCCGCTCACGGGTGCGTCCCCGCTGCCGGCGGGACCGTCGACCTGGGTGCCCAGGACCGCTGCGAGGTCGGCGACCCGGAGCGCGGCGCGGGTCCGGTGGGTGTCGTCGGGGCGGGGGGGCACGGCGGGCAGGCTACCCGTCACCAGGTGAGGGGCAGGTTCGCCGGGGCGGCCGCCGAGGGCGCCACACCGCGCTGGGCGAGGGCGTAGGTCATGACGTCCTTGAACACGGGGCCCGCCGCGCCACCGCCGTAGTAGTTGGTCCGCGGGTTCTGCAGGATGACCGCCACGACCAGCTCGGGGTCGTCGGCGGGCGCCATGCCGATGAAGGAGGCGGTGTAGCCGCGGTAGCAGCCGCACTCCTCGTCGTAGCGCTGCGCGGTGCCGGTCTTGCCGGCCACGAGGTAGCCGTCGATGGCCGCCGCGGCGGCGGTGCCGTTCTCGCTGACGACGCCCTGCAGCATCTCGCGCATCGCGCGGGCCGTGCCGGTGCTGACGGCCCGCTGCGAGGCCGGCTCGGGGGCGGGGGTGTAGCTGCCCTCCGGGGTGCTCCAGCCCTGCACGAGCTGGGGTTCCACGCGCACGCCGTCGTTGGCGATGGTCGCGAAGACGGAGGCCGCCTGCACCGCCGTGACGGACATGCCCTGGCCGAACATCACGGTGTAGCGCTGGGTGCCGCTCTTCTTCATCTCCTCGGGGGTGGCGAGGATGCCGGCGGACTCCGCGGGGAAACCGACCGCCGTCTCCTGCCCGAACCCGAAGGCCCGCTGGTAGCGGTAGATCGTCTGCGCGTCCATGGTCTCGCCCGCCAGGATCGTGCCGATGTTGCTGGACTCGGCGATCACCCCGGCCAGCGTCATGTGGTCGTTCTCGGGGACGTGGGAGTCGGTGAACACCTTCGTCGAGCGCTTCAGCTCGGTGGGGATGACGAACTTCGTCGACGGGTCGGCCCGGCCCTCCTCCAGCGCCGCGGCCAGCGTCACGACCTTGGCGGTGGAGCCGGGTTCGAAGACGTCGGTGAAGGCGGTGTTGCGCAGGTTGGTGTTCGTGAAGGTGGAGGTGTCCGCCGGGTCCACCGTGGGCGCGCTGGCGACGGCGAGCAGCCGCTGCTGCTTGTCCATGATTACGACGGTGCCGGAGTCGGCCTGCGTCGCCTCCACCTGCGCGACGAGCGCCTCCTCGGCCTTCCACTGCAGGTCGCGGTCGACGGTCAGGTGCAGGGTGTCGCCGTCGACGGCGTCCTCGCCCTCGGTCTCCCCCAGGGGGATCTGCTGGCCGGTGAGGCTGCGCTCGTAGCGCTGCCAGCCGTCGCGGCCCTGCAGCTGGGCGTCGAACTTGCTCTCGAGCCCGCCGAGGGGTTTGGGCACGCCCTCCTCGTCGGCACCGCCGAGCACGCCGACCAGGGTGGCGGCCGCGGCACCGGCGGGGTAGACGCGCTGGCTGGTGCGGTGACCGGTGATCCCCGGCAGCTCCAGGGCCTCCACGTCGCGCCACTGCTGCGGCGTCAGCTCCCGGGCCACCACCGCGTACTGGTCGCGGGGGCCGTCGCCCTCGAGGACCCGGGCCAGCTCGGCCTCGTCGCCGCCGAGGACCTTCACGAGCTCGTGCGCGGCGCCGGCGGTCCCCACGCCGAGGTCGGCGTCGCGGGGGGTGGGGTCGCTCTCGCTGCGCATGTTGAAGTACCGCAGGATCGAGGGGTCGGCGACCACGTCGCGCCGCTCGACCGACGTGGCGAGGACGACGCCCTCGGAGTCGACGACGTCGCCGCGGTCGGCCTGCAGGTCGACCTGGGTGGTGCGGGTCTTGAGCGCGGCGTTCGCGAACTGTGCCGCGTCGGTGCCCTGCAGCTGCACCAGCCGCCCGCCGAAGAGGCTGAGGACGAGCAGCACGGCGAGCACCCAGCCGCGCAGCCGCCGGTCGGTGCGGGGACCCGCGCCGGCTCCGGCGTCGCGGCGTCGGGCGGCGGGCGCGTGGGGCACTCCTGGTCCTCCTGGCTGGCGGTGGCGGTGCGGGGGCGGTTCAGGGCGTGGGCGCGGCGGACGCCGTCGGTGCGGGTTCCGCCGGGGCCGGTGCGGGTGCGCCCGGGGCGGCGGGTTCGGGTGCCTGCGCCTCCTCCGGCTCACCGACGACGCGGCCGTCCACCACGTGCGCGGGCGCCGGCCCGGGGACCATGCCGAGGCCGGTGGCGCGCTGCTGCAGCGCCTGCGGCGCGGCCTGCGCGGCGAGGCCCTCGTCGAGCGCCTGCTGCCTCTCCCGCAGCAGCGTCGCCTCGTGCTGCAGATCGCTGATGGTGAAGGCGTCGCGGGCGATGGAGATGTTCATCATGAGCAGCACGAGCAGGCCGCCGGTCAGCAGGAGCACGCACGCCAGCGGCAGCGGCAGCCGGGCACCGAAGGACGCCGGCGGTGCGACGACCCGCAGCAGCGGCCGGTTCTGGGAGGCGCCGGCCTGGCGTGCCCGCAGGGCGCGGGCGGACGCGTTGCGGGCCGCGATCAGTGGCTGGCTCACCGGGAACTCCCCCCTCTCTCGGCTGGTCGGTCACCCTCTCGGGACTGCGGCGCCCCCGACGGCCGCCGGTCCGCTGTGGGGAAGAGTTTCCCCGAGCGCCGCGGCACGGCCCGGACCACCCCACCCCGATCATCGGTGTCGGCGCGGACGGCCGCGCGGAGGCGCGCCGAAGCGGCACGGGGATTGCACCGGACCTCCTCCTCGCCGGCGCTCTCGCCGCCCCGCGTCAGCAGGTGTGCGCGCGGCCCGGTCCCGGGCAGTTCCACGGGCAGGTCCGGCGGCGCGGTGGAACGGCTCTGGCGGGCCAGGAACTGCTTGACGATGCGGTCCTCCAACGAGTGGAAGGTGAGGACGGCGATCCGCCCGCCGGGGCGCAGCGCGTCGAACGCCGGCGGCAGCGCGCGCTCCACCACGCGCAGTTCGTCGTTCACCTCGATGCGCAACGCCTGGAACGTGCGCTTGGCGGGGTTCCCGCCCGTGCGGCGGGCGGGCGCGGGCACCGCGCCGCGCACGAGTTCCACCAGGCGTGCGCTGCGCCGGAACGGTTCTCGCGCCCGCTCGCGCACGACGGCGGCGGCGATGCGGGCGGCGAACCGCTCCTCGCCCCAGGTGCGCAGCAGGCGCGCGAGTTCCGCCTCGGGGTAGGAGTTCAGGACGTCGGCCGCCGTCGGGCCGCGCGTCTGGTCCATCCGCATGTCGAGCTCCGCGTCGCGGGCGTAGGAGAAACCCCGCTCGACCTCGTCGAGCTGCAGCGAGGAGACCCCGAGGTCGAAGAACACCGCGTCGACGACCGGGGTCCCCAGCTCCGCCAGGACGGCGGGCAGTTCGTCGTGGACGGCGTGGACGAGCGTCACCCGATCGGCGTAGCGGGCGAGCCGGCGGCGGGCCAGCGCGAGGGCCTGCGGGTCGCGGTCGATGCCGATGAGGCGTGCCTGCGGGCAGGTCCGCAGGAGTTCGGCGGCGTGCCCGCCGAGCCCCAGGGTGCAGTCCACGGCCACGGCGCCGGGACGGTCGAGGGCGGGGGCCAGCAGCTCGGTGCAGCGCTCCAGCAGCACCGGGACGTGGCGGTCCGCCACCGGGCGCTCGGTGTCGGGTGGATCCGCCGGCGGGGTTTCCCGCGGGCGCGCGCCGTCGTGGACCGGCGCGACGACCGCGCGCTCCTGCGCCATCTCTCCGCTCCTCCTGCTGTGCTGCGCTGCTGCGCGGTCCCCGTCCTGGGGCTGCGCGGGTGGTGCCCCGCCGGTGGCCGGCGGGTCGGGGCGGAAGAGGACCAGGAGCGCGGTGTGCTGGGGCGGAGCCGGTGCGGGGCGTCGTGGACCCGGGTCCCCAACCGCTCCGGCTGCCTGGCACCGGGGAAGTGCGCCAGGACGCCGGAGCGGGTGGAGGCCCCGGCCCACGAGCCGGGTGCCGGGGTGGCGGGCCACCCCCGTGCCCACCGTGGCGGCGGGACGGCACTGCGGTCACACGATGCCGGGCAGCACCTCCTCGTCGCGGTCCGCGAAGGGCTGCTCCGCGGCGGCGAGGTAGGTCTCCCAGGTGGGCAGGTCCCACACCTCGACGCGGGAGCCGGCACCGATGACGGCCACGTCGCGGTCGAGGCCCGCGTAGGAGCGCAGCAGGGGCGGGATCGTGATCCTCCCCTGCCGGTCCGGGACCTCGTCGGAGGCGCCGGAGAGGAACACGCGAAGGTAGTCCCGCGCTTCCTTCCGGGTGAGCGGCGCCTGCCGCAACTGGTCGTGCATGCGCTCGAACTCCGCGGTCGGGAAGACGTAGAGGCAGCGTTCCTGCCCTCGGGTGATCACCAGCCCATCGGACAGCTGGTCGCGGTACTTCGCCGGGAGGATCAAGCGCCCCTTGTCGTCGAGCCGCGGGGTGTGCGTTCCGAGGAACACGACCCACCTCCGCGACCGGACGCCCTCGGACCCGCTCGACCAGACCGACCCGCCCTGCCCGATGCGGTGACCTCCCGGACACCCCCGCGAAGACCTCGCGCGAACCCCGTCGAGCCACCGGCCCCCACAGTACTCCACTTCCCCCCACCGTCAACCAACGTCACCGTCCGCGACGCCCCTCGCGCGGGGAACGTCGCAGGTCAGCGCGGTGGGGGGGCGCCGGCGGCCCCGCGGGCGGCGGCGGCGGGCGCACGGGCGCCAGCGGGTGCCGCGGGGTGGGCCCGGGGTCCTTGATCGTGGGCCGGAACGGCTCCGGTGGGGCAGAGTGGGGGGCTACGCGGGAAGGGACCCGGCACGGGCCCGGTCGGCACCGCCCGCGCCGAGGGGACGGGGACGGCGTGACCACCACGAGCGCACAGGCGAACGCGCACCTGCCCGATCCGGTGGGGGGCGCCGCGCACCTCGGCGCCACCCCGCCGCCCCCCCGGACCGCGCCACCCTCCCCGGAGGACGTCGCGCGCACCGGCGAGGCGCTGGCCCGCGCCGTCGAGACGGTGATCCAGGGCAAGGACGAGGCGGTCCGGCTGGCCCTGACCGTGCTGTTCGCGGGCGGCCACCTGCTCGTCGAGGACGTCCCGGGCGTCGGCAAGACGATGCTCGCCAAGGCGATGGCCCGCTCGATCGACGGCACGGTCCGCCGCATCCAGTTCACCCCGGACCTGCTGCCCAGCGACGTCACCGGCTCCAGCGTCTACAACCAGGAGTCGGCGGACTTCGAGTTCCGCCCCGGAGCGGTGTTCGCGAACGTCGTGATCGGTGACGAGATCAACCGCGCCTCGCCCAAGACCCAGTCGGCCCTGCTGGAGTGCATGGAGGAGGGCCAGGTCACCGTCGACGGCACCACGCACGTGCTGCAGGAACCCTTCATCGTCGTCGCCACGCAGAACCCGGTGGAGATGGACGGGACCTACCCCCTGCCCGAGGCGCAGCGGGACCGCTTCATGGCCCGCATCTCCATGGGCTACCCCGCGGCGGACGCGGAGCTGGCGATGCTCGACCAGCACGGGCAGGAACAGCCGCTGGAGTCCCTCGCGCCCGTGACCGACGCCTCGGGCGTGCGCGCGCTCGTGGCGGCGGTGCGCCACCTGCACGCGGCCGCGGCCCTGAAGGAGTACGTCGTCGCCCTGGTGCGGGCCACCCGCGAGCACCCCGACCTGCGGCTGGGCGCCTCGCCGCGCGCCGCCCTGCACCTGCTGCGGGCGGCCCGCGCGCACGCGGCGCTCGACGGGCGCGACCACGTCCTGCCCGACGACGTCCAGCTGCTCGCCGGCCCCG
>NZ_BAABIL010000345.1:0-4977 GCF_039542765.1 Kineococcus glutinatus | reverse complement strand
CGCCGCGTCCCGCGCTGCCGCGGCCGCCACGACCCGCTCGGCCCACTGCGGCACCTCCGCGGGGACGTGGTGCTCCACGTAGGCGCAGGTGCCCCCCACCAGGCGCGCGGCCAGCGTCAGGTCGCCGCTCCCCAGGGCGAACGCCACCGCCGCCCGCAGCTCGTCCAGGCAGCCCGCGACCCGCTGCACGCCGTCGAGGTGCCCCGGGCCGTAGCGGTGCGCGGCCGACTCCCCGGCGACCTGCGCGTACAGCTGCGCGTGTGCCCGCTGCACCGCCGGTGCCGCACCGCGCGCGGCGAGGCGCTCGCGGCCGTAGGCGCGCAGCGTCTCCAGCATCCCGTAGCGGACCCCGCGCCCACCGGGCAGGACGACGAGCACCGAGCGGTCCACCAGCGCGGCCAGCAGGTCCGCCACGCTCCCGCCGGCGTCCTCGCCCAGCGCCCCCGACACCTCGGGCACCGCGGCGACCAGACGCTCGGCGTCGGCGAGCGGGAAACCGCCCGCGAACACCGACACCACCTCGAACAGCAACCGGCAGCGCTCCGCGAGCAGGTCGTAGGACCAGTCGACGACCGCCTGCAGGGTGCGGTGGCGCTCGTCGGACGTGCGGGAGCCGCCGTGCAGCAGGCGGAACCGCCACGACAGCCGCTGCACGAGGTCGCGCGGGTGCAGGGCGTTCATCCGGGCCGCCGCCAGCTCCAGGGCCAGCGGCAACCCGTCCAGCCGCCGGCACAGCTCGGCGACGTCGGCGGCGTTGGCCTCGTCGACGCAGAACGTCCGGCAGCGCGCCCGCGCCCGCTGCTCGAACAGCTGCACCGCCGCGGAGCGCCGGACCTCCGCCACGCCCGTGGCGGCGACCGGCGGCAGCGGCAGCGGCGGCACCGCCCAGACCTCCTCGGCCGGCACGTCCAGCGGGCAGCGGCTGGTGGCCAGCACCGCGACGGCCGGGCAGCCCGCCACGAGCGCGTCGGCGAGCTCGGCCGCGGCCGCGACGACGTGCTCGCAGTTGTCGAGCACCACCAGGGCGCTGCGCGGGCGCAGGTGGGCGACGAGGCGCTGCAGCGGCGCGGTGCCCTGCTGCGGCTGCAGCTGCAGCGCGGTCGTGACGGCCGGGGCCACGTCCCCCGGTGCGACCACCGCGGCGAGTTCCACGAACAGCACGCCGTCGTCGAACCGCCCGCCGAGCCGGGCCGCCAGCTGCCGTGCCAGGCTGGTCTTGCCCACCCCGCCGGGGCCGGTCAGCGTCAGCGCGGCGCCCGGCCGGACGCGGGGCAGCACGCCGGCGAGCTCCTCGTCGCGGCCCAGCAGCGCGCCGCGGGGCGCGGGTGCGTCGGGCGGGGGTGCGCCGTGCGGTGCGGTGTGCTGCGCCGGCGCCGGTCCTGGTGCGGTTCCCGGTCCTGCCGCGGGTCCCGGTCCGGGTACCGGCGCGAGGTCCTGGCGCAGCACCGCCTCCTCCAACCGCACCAGCTCCGCCGACGGGTCGATCCCCAGCTCCTCGGCCAGCCGCTCGCGGAACCGGCGCGCCACCGCCAGCGCGTCGGCGTGCCGGCCCGCCCGGTAGTGCGCCAGCACCAGCTGCCGGTGCGGCCGCTCCCGCAGCGGCTCGACCCGGACCAGCGCCTCCAGCCCCGCGGTGGCGGCGTGGTGCTCGCCGAGCAGCAGCGCCGTGTCCGCGCGGTCCTCCAGCGCGCAGCGGCGCTCCTCCTCCAGCCGGGCCGCCTCGGGTCGGGCGAAGTCCTCGTCGGCGAACTCCGCGTAGGCCGCGCCCCGCCACAGCGCCAGCGCCGCGTCGAGCAGCTCCGCCGCCCGCTGCGGCCGCGCGGTCAGCTCCCGGCGGGCACCGGCGAGCAGCTCGTCGAAGCGGGTGGCGTCGCACGCGCCCGGTGCCGCGGTCAGCAGGTAGCCGGGGGAGCGGTGCAGCAGCTCCACCCCGTCCGCCGCCGCGGCCTGCAACCGGCTGCGCAGCCGGGAGACGAGGCTGTGCAGGGCGGCCTCGGGGTTCTCCGGCACCCCGCCCCCGCGCCAGACGACGTCGGCCAGCCGGTCGGCCGAGACGACGGAACCGGCGCAGGTCAGCAGCGCGGCGAGCAACCGGCGCGGCCGGGGCGGCAGGGGGTGGGGAGCGCCCGAGGCGTCGACGACCTCCAGGGGGCCCAGCACCCGAAGCGCCGGTGCCGTGCCGTCGTGCTGCTCGGTGTCCACCTGCACCACCGCACCCGCCCGGGAGTTCCGCGTGCCGGAGTTGGGCCTGCGTCGAGGCCCCGACCACCCTACGGTCGGGTTCGCCCGGGGTGAAGGGGCGGAGGCACCGTCCGTGGCGGACGCGGGGGTGGGGACGTTCCGCACGCGGCGCGCCGGCGCGCCGGCGCGGGACGTCCCCACCTCCGCGTGGTGCCCGCCGAGGCGGGTACGTCCGGCCACACCACGCCGGCGCGCCGGCGGCGTAACGTCCCCACCCCGGGCGCGCCCGTCCGCGGGGACCCGAGACCGCGAGGAGGGACCGTGGCCCGGCCCGAAGCCGTCGTGCCCGCACCCGTCGCCGTGCCCGGGGCCGACCTGGCGGACCTGCGCGAGCGGTTGCGGCGCACCCGCTGGCCGGAACCGGCGACCGTCGACGGCTGGTCGCAGGGCGTCCCCCTGGAGTTCCTGCAGGAGCTGTGCCTGTACTGGGCCGAGCGCTACGACTGGCGCGCCGCCGAGCGCCGGCTCAACGCCGCCGGGCCGGTGCGCACGCGGGTCGACGGCCTCGGCCTGCACGCCCTGCACGTCGTCTCCCCCGAACCGGGCGCGCTGCCCCTGCTGCTGCTGCACGGCTGGCCCGGCTCGGTGCTGGAGCTGCTCGACGTCCTCGGCCCGCTCAGCGACCCGCGCGCCCACGGCGGCGACCCCGCCGACGCCTTCACCCTCGTCGTGCCGTCGCTGCCGGGGTACGGCTTCAGCGACCGGCCCGCCGAGCCCGGCTGGGGGATCGAGCGCACCGCCGCCGCGTGCGCGGAGCTCGTGGCGCGGCTGGGCCACGGCCGCTTCGGCACCGCGGGCTGCGACTGGGGCACGAGCATCTCGACGGTGCTGGCCCGCGACCACCCCGACCGGGTGCTGATGGCCCACCTCGTCCCGCCGCTGGTGGCGCCCGACCCGGCGACCCTGCACGAGGCGACCCCGCGGGAGCGGGCCGCGATCGCCGCGACGGCCGCGGGCGAGGCCGACTCGGGGTACGCGCTGGTGCACCGGACCCGTCCGCAGACGATCGGCTACGCGCTCGTGGACTCACCGGCCGCGCTGTGCGCCTGGCTGGTGGAGAAGTTCTGGGCGTGGAGCGAGGACCCCGCGGCGCTGGACCGCGACCGGGTGCTCGACGTGGTGACGTCGTACTGGCTGACGGGCACGGGGGCCTCGGCGGCGCGGCTGTACCGGGAGAGCCACGCGGCGGTGTCGTCGTGGTTCACCGGGGAGGCGTCGTTCACCGTGGACGTGCCGGTGGCGTGCACGGTGTTCCCCGCCGACAACCCCCGGCCGTCGCGGCGCTGGGCCGGGCGGCGGTTCCGCGACGTGCGGCACTGGGGGGAACCGGCCCGCGGCGGGCACTTCCCGGCGCTGGAGCAGCCCGCGGTGCTCGTGGCGGAGCTGCGGGCGGGGTTCCGGCACGTGCGCTGACGGGCACCGGTGGCGACGGGGACGTTCTGCCGCGCGGCACCGGCGTATCGCGCGCGGAACGTCCCCGTCGAGGAAGCCGCCCGCGCGCCGGGCTCAGCCCAGCAGGGGTGCCGCGTCGTGCTCCCGCACCACCAGCACCCCGACGCCGGACCCGGACCCCGCGCCCGGCCCGAACCCCGCCCCGAGCAGCGCCACCGCCGCCACGTGGTCGTCGTCGGGCGCCAGGTCGCGCACCGCCGCCACGAGCCCGGGCCGCAGCGGGTGCGCGACCGGCGCCGCCACCCCGTCCCCGCGCGCCACGACGACCTCGCGCGGCTCGACGGTGAGCCCCTCGCCGGTGGCCTTGAGGACGGCCTCCTTGCGCACCCACAGCCGCAGCGGGTCCCCGGCCGCCTCCTGCGGCGCGAGCGCCCCGGCCAGCGCCGCGGCGTCGAGGCCGGTGCGCCGCTCGACGTCCACCCCCACGTCCCCGTCGCGGCTGAGGGCGACCACCACCCGCCGGCCCGCGTGCGACAGCGACACCGACAGCCCCGTGCCCGGCAGGGTCGGCCGCCCGTGCGGCCCGGCGCAGGTGCCGCAGCGGCGGACCACGTCGACGGCCGCGGCGGGGGTGCCGGTCTCGGCCGGCACGGCCAGCCGCAGCAGGGCCGCGTTGAGCAGGGAGCGGGTGCGGTCCTCGCCGCGGGCGAACCGCTCCGCGCGGGCGCGCTCGTGCGGGGTCAGCAGCGCCGCGTGGCCGGGGCGGGCGGCGTCGAGGGGCGCCCACCACAGCGTGCAGCCGGCGGCGCGCCGCGGGACCGGTGGCGCGGGGGTGTGGAACAGGGCAGCCCGCATGTGGTTAGGTTAGCCCTACCTCACCGGGCGGGGACGCCGTCCCCGCCCGTCCCCGCCCACCACCGGAGGAACGCCGTGGCGACGCCGCTGAGCGCCGAGCAGCTCCGCACCGACGTGGCCGAACTGCTCGCGACGGCCCCCTCCGAGATCGGCGACGACGACGACCTGCTCGACCACGGGCTGGACTCCGTCCGGCTCATGATGCTCGTCGAGCGCTGGCGCGCCGCCGGCGTCGAGACCGACTTCGCGGGCCTCGCCGAGGAACCCACCCTCGGTGGCTGGCGCCGCCGCCTGCTCGGCTGACGCGCACCCCCTCGCCGACGGTTCCCCGGACCGCCGGCCGCTCACCGCTGCCCGGAACCGTCCTCGGAGGAAACACCGTGCCCCACAACGGAACCCGTTCGCCCGCCCGCGCCCGCCGCGGTGCCGAGCTGCTCGCCGCGGCCGTCCTCGGCCTCGCCGGCTGCGGCGGCGGGTCGGCCAGCAGCA
>NZ_BAABIL010000344.1:0-6112 GCF_039542765.1 Kineococcus glutinatus | reverse complement strand
GGGTCGGCGGGGTCCAGCCGCACCCGCGGCAGGGCCTGCGGGGCGCTCTCGCGCAGCCAGCGCACGAGCTCCTCGCGCACCGCGCAGCGCAGGTCGAACAGCGTCGGGCCGTCCGCGGCGCTCACCAGGGCCCGCAGCCGCACGAAGGAGCCCGTCGCGTCCGTCACCTGCAGCACGAACGCCCGGGAGTCCCACAGCGGGTGCCGCTCGACGAACGCCCCCAGGTGCGCGCGCAGCGCCTCCACCGGCACCGCCCAGTCCACGTCCGCCTCCACCGACCCCAGCAGCTGCGAGCTCGTCCGCGTCCAGTTCTGGAACGGCGTGGAGGTGAAGTACGTCGAGGGCAGGATCAGCCGGCGCTCGTCCCAGACGCGCACCACGACGTAGGTCATGGTGATGTCCTCGACGTTGCCCCACTCGCCCTCCACGACCACGACGTCGTCCACCCGCAGCGCGTCGGTGAAGGCCAGCTGCAGGCCCGCGAAGACGTTGGACAGCGACGTCTGCGCCGCCAGGCCGGCCACGACGCTCAGCACGCCCGCGGAGGCCAGCACGCTGGCGCCCGCGGCCTGCGCCCCCGGCACCGTCATCAGCATCGAGCCCGCCGCCACCACGGCCACCACGGCCACGATCACCCGCCGCACCACGATCGCCTGCGTCCGCAGCCGCCGCGCCCGCCGGTTGTCCGCGACGTCGACCCGCTGGCGGGCCAGCACCACGTCCTGCACCACGAAGGCCAGCACCGCCACGAGCCACGCGCCCACGCCGATGAGGGCCAGGTCCAGCACCCGCAGCGTGGGGGGCCGCCACGACGCCGGGGCGGTGCTCACCTCCAGCGCCGTGCGCACCGCCAGCAGCACCAGCAGCAGCCGCAGCGGCCGCCTGCCGCGGCGGGCCATGTCGGCCAGGACGGGCCGGCGCCGCCCGAGGCGGCGGACGACCCAGGCCAGGACCCCGCACGCCGCGACGGCCGCGACCGCGGCCCCGGCGGCGACGAGCAGCGTGACGCCCACCGAGGTCATCGGCAGCGCGGCGGCGAGCTCCTCGGGCAGCGAGGTGGGCGGCGAGGTGGGGGTCAGGGGCACGGAGGAGCTCCTCGGGGTGGTCGGGGGTGGACACCGATGTCCCGCGGTCCCCGCCACCGTAGGTCAGGCCCCGACGGCCCGCAGCGGCTCAGCCCGGCAGCCACCCCACCCGCCCCACCAACAACGCGTACCCCACGAAGGCGCCCACGTCGATGGCGGTGTGCGCGACGACCAGCGGCAGCACCCGCCCCCAGCGCTGGTAGAGCCGGCCGAACACCAGCCCCATGATCACGTTGCCCAGGAAGCCGCCGGCGCCCTGGTACAGGTGGTACGAGCCCCGCAGCAGCGCGCTGACGACCAGCGCCCGCCCCGGCCGCACCCCCAGCTGCTCCAGCCGGTGCAGCAGGTAACCGGCGACGAGGACCTCCTCGAGGATCCCGTTCTCCGCCGCCGCCAGCACCTGCACCCCCACCGCCCACCACGCGTCGGGCAGCGAGGAGGCCACCACCGTGCGGTTGATGCCGACGGCCACCGCCGCCAGGTAGAACACCAGCCCCGCGCCGCCGATGACGGCCGCCAGCGCCAGCCCGCGCCCCAGGTCGCCCAGCGGCCGGCGCCGGTCCACCCCCAGCACCCGCAGCGACTCGCCCCCGCGCGCCAGCAGGTAGCCCACCAGCAGCACCGGCGCCAGCCCCGAGGCGATCGAGACCAGCTGGAACGCCAGGTCCAGCCACGGCCGGTCCGGGGCGTAGGAGCCCAGCACCGTGGCGCGCTGCGCCGACAGCGGCTGCGGCGCGGTGAGCGCCCCGACGAAGCTGACCACGGCCCGCACCCCGCTGGCGCCCAGCGAGACCGCGAAGACCGCCACGACCTCCCAGACGAGCAGCCGCCGCTCGCGGCCGGCCGCTGGTCCGGCGGGCACCGGGGACGAGGCGCCCACGGCTCAGCCCCGCGCTCCGCCGCCGGCGCGCCCCCCGGCGGCCCGCTCCGTGCCCAGGTAGCCCAGCACCGCCTCGTGCAGCAGCCCGTTGGTGGCGACCGCGTCGCCGCCGCCGCAGCCGTCGATGCCGTCGCGGGAGGTGAAGCGGCCACCGGCCTCCGCGACGATCGGCACCAGCGCGGCCATGTCGTGCAGCGCCAGCTCCGGCTCCGCGGCGATGTCCACCGCACCCTCCGCCAGCAGCATGTAGGACCAGAAGTCGCCGTAGCCGCGGGTGCGCCACACCGTCCGCGACAGCTCCAGGAAGCCGTCCAGGCGGCCCGCCTCCTCCCAGCCGGTGAGGGAGGAGTACGCGAACGAGGCGTCGGCGAGCTCCCCCACCCGCGAGACCGCCAGGCGCGTCGCCGAGGCCAGGCTGCGCCCCGACCACGCGCCCGAGCCGCGGGCCGCCCACCAGCGCTTGCCCAGGGCCGGGGCGGAGACCACGCCCAGGACGGGCACGCCGTCGTCGAGCAGCGCGATGAGCGTCGCCCACACCGGCACGCCCCGCACGAAGTTCTTCGTGCCGTCGATGGGGTCGACCACCCACTGCCGCTGCCCGTGCCCCACCAGGCCGTACTCCTCGCCCAGGACGGCGTCGCGGGGGCGGGTGCGCTTGAGCTGCGCCCGCACCAGCTCCTCGGCGGCGCGGTCGGCGTCGGTCACCGGCGTCAGGTCGGGCTTGGTGTCCACGACGAGGTCGCGGGCGCGGAAGCGGTCCGTCGTCAGCCCGTCCACCGAGTCGGCGATGACGTGCGCCAGGCGGAGGTCGTCGTCGTGGCGGCTGGAACCGGCGGCAGGGGGCACGGACCCGGACGCTACCGCGGGGGAGTGGGCGAGGATGGGAGGGTGCCAGCTCCCGCCGACCGCCGCGCCGCCGCACCAGCGACCTCCCCGGTGCCCGGGGACGGCGGCGACCCGCACCTGTCCGCCCTGCCGGTGGCGCGGGCGCGGATGGGCTGGCTGCTGCTCGTCGGCGGGGCGGTCGGGCTGCTGGCCAGCTTCGTGCTCAGCGTCGAGCGCTACCGCCTGGCCCTCGACCCCACCGGCTACACCCCCTCGTGCAGCCTCAACCCCGTCATCTCCTGCGGCACCGTCATGGCGCAGGAGCAGGCGGCGATCCTCGGCTTCCCCAACCCCTTCCTCGGCGTCGCGGCGTTCCCGGTGCCCGTGACGCTCGGCGCGGTGCTGCTGTCGGGCACCGCGCTGCCGCGCTGGGTGTGGCGGGGCCTGCAGCTGGGGGTCACGGCCGCCGCCGTGCTCGTCGCCTGGTTCGTCACCCAGGCCTACTACGCGATCCACGCCCTGTGCCCGTACTGCATGGTCGTCTGGGCGGTCGTCGTGCCGATGTTCTGGGTCCTCACCGCCGACAACCTCGACCGGGGGCGCATCCCGGTGCCCGCCGCGCTGCACCCGCTGGTGCGCGCCCTCGTCGACTACCGGCTGCTCGTGGTGCTGCTGAGCTACGCGCTGCTCGCGGCGCTGGCGGGCGTGGAGTTCTGGGCGTACTGGCGCACCCTGCTGCCCTGAGCGGGCTCCTCAGTCCTCGCCCTCGCCGGTGCGCGCCCGCAGCAGGCGCCGGAAGGACCCCAGGCGCACCTGCCCGGCCGGGCCCGCACCGGCGCCCGCCACCCAGGCGTCGAGGGCGCACTCCGGCTCGTCGTGGGTGCAGCCGCGCGGGCACCCCGCCGCGCCGGGCTCCAGGTCCGGGAACGCGAGCAGCACCTGCTCCGGGCGCACGTGCGCCAGGCCGAACGAGCGGATGCCGGGGGTGTCGACGACCCAGCCGCCCCCGGGCAGCGGCAGCGCCGAGCTCGACGTCGAGGTGTGCCGGCCGCGGCCGGTGACGTCGTTGACCCGGCCGGTGGCGCGCTCCGCGGTCGGCACCAGCGCGTTGACGAGGGTGGACTTGCCGACGCCGGAGTGGCCCACGAGCACGCTCACCCGGTCCGCCAGCCGCTCCCGCAGGGCGTCCAGGCCGGCGATGCGCAGCCCCTCCGGGGTCTGCTCGCGGTGGGTGCTCACCGTGTCCAGGCCCAGGGGGGCCCACGCGCCCAGCACCTCCCGCGAGGGGCGCAGGTCCGTCTTCGTCAGGCACAGCAGCGGCGTCATCCCGGCGGCGTAGGCGGCGACCAGGCAGCGGTCCACCAGCCGCGAGCGCGGCTCGGGGTCGGCCACCGCCGCCACGACGACGAGCAGGTCGGCGTTGGCCACGACGACCCGCTCCACCGGGTCGGTGTCGTCGGCGGTGCGCCGCAGCACGGTGCGCCGCTCCTCCAGGCGGACGATCCGGGCCAGGGTGTCCGGCTGCCCCGAGACGTCCCCGACCAGGCCCACCCGGTCGCCGACCACGACCCCGGTGCGACCCAGCTCCCGCGCCCGCATCGCCGTCACCCGCGGGGCGCCGGCGGCCGGCAGCGCACCCGGCGCCTCCAGGAGCAGGCAGGTGCAGCGGCCCCGGTCGACGGCCACGACCACGGCGGGCACGGCGTCGGCGTGCACGGGGCGCTCCTTCGTGCGCGGCCGCGACCCCCGCGGGTTGGGGCGGACCCGCACGTCGTCCTCGTCCCAGCGGCGCCGGCTGCGCTCGGCGGGCACGGGGCGGCCCTCCTCAGGCCCGGGTGGTGTCGGACGCGCGGGCGGTGAGCATCGAGCCCCACATGCCGGGGAAGTCCGGCAGCGTCTTGCGCGTCGTGGCGACGTCGACCACCCGCACCCCCGGCACCCGCAGGCCGAGCACCGCCGCGGCGGTGGCCATCCGGTGGTCGGCGTAGGTGCGGAACACCCCCCCGTGCAGCGCCCGCGGCCGCACGAGCAACCCGTCCTCCGTCTCGGTCACGTCGCCGCCGAGGCCGTTGATCTCCGCGGCCAGCGCCGCCAGCCGGTCCGTCTCGTGCCCTCGCAGGTGCCCGATGCCGCGCAGCTGGGAGGGGGAGTCCGCCAGCGCCGCCAGCGCCGTCACGACCGGTGCCAGCTCACCCGCCTCGCGCAGGTCCAGGTCGAGGCCGTAGAGGTCGCCGGTGCCCTGCACGCGCAGGCCCTCGCGCTCCAGCGAGACGTCGGCGCCCATCTGGTCCAGCACGTCGCGCAGCAGGTCGCCGGCCTGGGTCGTCGACTGCGGCCAGCCCGGCACGAGGACGTCGCCGCCGGTGACCGCGGCGGCGGCCAGGAAGGGCGCGGCGTTGGACAGGTCCGGCTCCACCTGCACGTCGAGGCCGCCCAGCTCGCCCGGCTCGACGTGCCAGGTGCCCTCGGTGCCGTCGTCGACGACGGCACCGACGTCGCGCAGCACCTCCACCGTCATCTGCACGTGCGGCCGGCTCGGCAGCGGCGGCCCCTCGTGGCGCACGGTGAGGCCCTGCTCGCAGCGGGAGCCGACGAGCAGCAGCGCGGAGACGAACTGGCTGGAGCGGGAGGCGTCGAGCACCACGGTGCCCCCGCGCAGGCCGCCGCGGCCGCGCACGGTGAACGGCAGGGTGCCGCGGCCGCCGTCGTCCACCTCGACGCCGAGGTCGCGCAGCGCCCCGACGAGGTCGGCCATCGGCCGCTCGCGGGCGCGCGGGTCGCCGTCGAAGCGCACGTCGCCGCCGGCGAGCGCGGCCACGGGGGGCAGGAAGCGCATGACCGTGCCGGCGAGGCCGCAGTCGACGTCGGTGTCGCCGCGCAGCACCTCCTGCGGGCGCAGGATCCAGTCCGCCCCGGCGTCCTCGACCTCGACGCCGAGGCCGTGCACCGCCCGGGCCATCAGCTCGGTGTCGCGCGAGCGCAGCGGCTCGCGCAGCCGGGAGTCGCGCGCCGCCAGCGCCGCGACCACGAGGTAGCGGTTGGTCAGGGACTTCGACCCCGGCACGGTCACGACGGCGTCGACGGGGCCCTCGGCGACCGGGGCGGGCCAGAGGTCCTCCGCGGTGGTGGATCCGTCGGGTGCGGCCGGCTCGGGTGCGCTCACGGGGTCATTGTCCCAGCGCGCCCCGGCGCCGCCGCGCGGGCCGCCCGCAGCGGTGCCGGGGCGCGCACCGGGGGGTCAGTGCAGCCGCTCCACGGCGAGCTGGACGTCCTTGGCGCCCAGGGCCGCGGCGTGGCGGGCCTGCTCGCCGGCGTGCCGGCC
>NZ_BAABIL010000343.1:0-5016 GCF_039542765.1 Kineococcus glutinatus | reverse complement strand
GACGCACCCGCCGCGGCACCCGCCTGCCGCGGCGGTGGGGGCGCGGCGCCGGTGCCCGTCGCGCTGACCGCGCTCGTCGGCCGCGAGGAACAGGTGGCGGCGGTGCGCGCGCTGCGGGAGCGCCACCGCGTGGTCACGCTCACCGGGCCGGGGGGTGCGGGCAAGTCGCGGCTGGCCGCGGAGTGCGTCCGCGGGGACGGGGCCGCGTGGTGGGTGGAGCTGTCCGCCGTCCCCGACCGCGACGGGCTGCTGGCGACCGTCGGCACGGCCCTGGGCGCCGTCCCGGCCGCCGGGGCCGACCCCCTGGCGGAGCTGCGCCGGGCGGCCGCCCGCCTCGAGGGGGTCCTCGTGCTCGACACCTGCGAGCACCTCGTCGCCGCGGCCCGCGAGCTGGTGGAGGCCCTCGTCGGCTCGGCGCCGGGGCTGCGGGTGCTCGCCACCAGCCGCCGCCCCCTGGGTGTGGCGGGGGAGCTCACGTGGCCCGTGCCGCCTCTGTCGCTGCCCGACGCGGGCGAGCGCGACCTCGGGGCCGTGCGCCGCTCACGGGCGGTGCAGCTCTTCTGCGAGCGCGCCGCGAGGGCCCGGCCCGGTTTCACCCTCGACGAGGGCAACGCCGCCGACGTCGCGGCGGTGTGCACCCTCCTCGACGGGCTGCCGCTGGCGCTGGAGCTCGCGGCCGCCCACGCCGCCGCCCTGAGCCCCGCCAAGATCGCGTCCCTGCTGCGCGAGCGGACGCGCCTGGTCAGCGGGGACCCGGGCGGTCCCGGGGCCGCGCGGCACGCCGGCCTGCGGGCCACCATCGACTGGAGCTACGGCCTGCTGACGCCGGAGGAGGCCCGTTTCCTCGACCGGCTCTCCGTCCTCGCCGGGCCCTTCCCGCTGGAGGCCGGGATCGCGGTGGCGGGCGAGGGCCTCGACGGCGACGGCCTGCACCTGCTGCTGAGCCTGGTCCGCCAGTCCCTCGTGGCGAGCACCGGCACCGACCGCTTCCGGCTGCTGGACACCTTGCGGGCCCACGCCGCGGAGCGCCTCGCCGCCCACCCGGAGGAGGAGCGCGCAGCGCGCGACCGGCACGCGCGGTGGTTCGAGGAGTTCGCGCGGGAGGCCGACCGCGGTCTCCGCGGCCGCGGGCCGGACCGCGACCGCTGCCTCGCCGAGCTGCGCCTGGCGGCCCAGGACGTGCGCGCGGCGCTGGAGCACTGCCTCCGCCCGCCACGGCACCTGCCGGTCACCGGCGTGGGGCTCGTCTGCTCCCTGTCGTGGTTCTGGTCCTTCGAGGGGGCCTTCCCGCTGGCGCGGTCGTGGATCGCCGAGGCGGACGTCGCGGGCCCGCACGCGCCGCCGCTGGACGCCCTCCTGCACCTGGCCGCCGGCATGCACGCCAAGTCGGTCGGGGACCTGCGCACCGCCGCGTCGCGATCCGCGGCCGCGGCCGCGGCCTTCGCCGACCTGGGGGACGTGCGCGGTGAGGCCGAGGCCCTGCTGAACCTGGGCACCGCGGCGTGGGCGGACGGTCGCCCCCACGAGGCCGCGGCCGCGCACGAGCGCAGCGCGGCCCTCCACGCGTCGGTCGGCGACGACGCCGGTGCCGGCCTGGCCCTCGTGCTGCGGGCCCGCACGGCCCTCGACGGCGGCGACGCGCCCCTCGCGCGGGAGCTGCTGGACCGGGCGCACGCCGTCCTGCTGCGGACGGGCGACCAGCACCTCGTCGGCCTCGCCCTGGAGCAGCTCGCCCGCACCTGCCTGTGCGAGGGGGACGCCGACGCCACCGAGGACCTGGCGGGCCGGGCCCTGGAGCTGTTCGAGCGGGTCGGCTACGTCGAGGGCGCCCTCGCCGCCCGGCAGACCCTCGGGCAGGTCCACGCGGTCTGCGGGAACCCCGACGCGGCCCGGCAGGCCTACCGGCGCGCCACCGCGAGCGCGCTGGAGCTGGACCACACCGCCGCCACCGTCGAGGGTTTCGAGCTGCTGGCCGCGCTGTCCGCGGCCTGCGGCGACGAGGGGCGGGCCGCCGTCCTGCTCGGGCACGCCGACGGCCTGCGGGAGCGCGACGGGCTGCCCCGCACGCCGCTGCAGGCCCGGCGCCTGGCCTCGTGGGCGCCGCGGGCGGGGGCCGCGCTCGCCGACCGGTGGGAGGTCCTGCGCGCGAGCGGGGCGCGGACGCCGTCGGAGGAGCTGCTCGCCGACCTGGAGTGATCACCAGGTGACGCAACGCTCTCCCATGCCCGGGCCGGAGCTCGGGCGCCGCGCCCGGGGCGGGGACGTCCCGCCCGCGACACGCCGGTGGCGGGCGGCACGACGTCCCCGTCACGCAGTGCAACCTGCCATCGTGGGCCCCGTGGCAGCCGAGGGCACCGCCGACGTCGAGGCACGGGTGTGGGCCCGGGCCCCCGCCGGCACCCGGGAGTTCCTGCTGCGGGGGCTGGCGCCCGGCGACCTGCGCACCCTGCTGCTCGCCGTCGCCCGCGAGCGCGCGGCGGCGGTGCGCCCGGCCGACGTGCTGCACCGGTGGCGGCAGGACCGGTTCGTGCGCCCGGCCGGCACCGACCCGCGGGCGCTGGCGCGGGTGGAGGCCCGGATGTGGGAGCTGCTGCCCGCCGCGTTCGCGGGCGTGGAGCTGTCCCCGGTGGTGCCGCTGGGGACGAGTTCGGCGCTGGCCCCGATCGGCCAGGGCAGGGTGGTCAGCACCACCCGGCTGGGCGAGGTGCTCAGCGACTCCACCAACGCCCTGGCCGTCGAGGCCGCGCACCGCCGCCGGCCGCAGCCGCCGACCGCCGCCGTGCACCTGGCGGCGAGCCACCGCCAGCTGCGGGCGCAGGTGTTCGGCCCCGGCGCCGGGGCGCACTTCCGGTTGTTCGCCCTCGTGTCCAGCACGCGCGACGCCGGCTCCCGCCGCACCGAGGCGCAGCTGCTCGTGGAGCACGTGCGGTACTGGCAGCGGGTGCTGGCCGACCTGCTACCGGCGGGCACCGCGCAGGTGCGGTTCACGGTGTTCGACGACCCGGCGCTGGCCGAGCGCGTCGAGGACGCGGTGCTGCCGGCCGTCGGGCCGGGTGCGGGGGGCGCGGCGGCCGCGGTGCCGCTGCTGGCCGAACCCGGTCGCGAACGCGGGCGCGGCTACTACGCGGGTGCGGCGATCCGGCTGACCGCCCGCGGCGCCGACGGCGAGGTCGAGCTGGGCGACGGCGGCGGCACGACGTGGACGGCACAGCTGCTGGGCGACGCCAAGGAACGCTGCCTGGTGTCCTGCCTGGCGACGGAGCGGCTCACCGACCTCGTCACCGCGGCCGGTGGCTGACGCCCGGGCGGGGCACCCCGGCCACAGCGACACCGATGTGGCGCGGGCGCTCGAGCACCTGCGCGTGCGCGCCTCGGGCTGAACGCATCGGCGGGCTGGACCGCTGGCCGGCGACGAGGAGCTTCCCCTCTCCAGGCGCCGGCCAGCGGCAGGGACGACGTTAGTGGATGGCGGCCATGCTGTCGAACGCATGTTCGAACGGCGTGTGGTGTGGTGAGCCGGACTTTCCGGCACGCCGAGGCGCCGGGTTCGTGGTGGTCCTCGTCAGCACGACCGTCCTGTGACCGACTGCAGGACAGCCCCGTGAGCCGCGAGGCGCCGCACCTCGTCGGACTCGAGGTGCGGGTCCCGGTCGCCCCGCGCCGCTCGCGGTGGCCCGAGCGGGCGAGGGCCGGCACCGGACAGGTCACCGCGAGGGGCAGCCCGTCGCCGGTGAGGTCACGGACCAGGCGGCATCCTCACCACGCCGGCTCGGTGCCGGCTCTGCCCGGTTCCCGACCCAGGACAGCCGGCGGACGACGTCGGCGAGGTCCCCGGCGAGGGGACGAGCGCCGGGACGGCCACCGGGACCGGCGGCGCGATCACGGCGGGCGGGGCCAGGACCTCACGCCGCCCGCGGCCGGTGCCCGTCGGGGACGACCTCGCCCCCGACGGGAGGTGGTGGCGGTGTCCCGTCCCCGAAAGGTCTGCCGCCCAGTGCTTCGCGGCCGTGCGGCTCCAGCCAGCCGGCGAGGTCCGGCCCCGCGGGCACGATCCCGGTGGGGTTGATGTCGCGGTGCACGACGTAGTAGTGCTGCTTGATGTGCACCACGTCCGTCGCGTCACCGAACCCGGGGGTCTGGTAGAGATCGCGGAAGTACGCCGACAGCACGGGCATCTCCGACAACTTCGACCGGTTGCACTTGAAGTGCCCGTGGTAGACGGGGTCGAAGCGCGCCAGCGTGGTGAACAACCGGACGTCCGCCTCGGTGATGGTGTCGCCCACCAGGTAGCGCCGGCCCTCCAGGCGTTCGGAGAGCGCGTCGAGCCGCGCGAACAGCCGGTCGTGGGCCCGCTGGTACGCCTGCTGGTCCCCCGCGAAACCGGCGCGGTACACACCGTTGTTGACGTCGCGGAACACGTCGCGGTTGACGGCGTCGATCTCCTCCCGCAGGTGCTCGGGGTACAGCTGCGGCGCTCCCGGGCGGTGGAACCGCGTCCACTCCAGCGACAGGTCGATCGTCATCTGCGGGAAGTCGTTCGTCACGACCTGCCCCGTCGTGACGTCCACGATCGCCGGGACGGTGATGCCGCGGTCGTAGCCGGGGACGCGCGCGAAGAACGCCTCCTGCAACCGCTCGATGCCGAGCACCGGATCGCGTCCGCCGGGGTCCAGGTCGAAGGTCCAGCTGCGCTCGTCGTGGGTCGGGCCGCACACGCCCATCGACAGCACCGGCTCCAGGCCCAGCAGCCGCCGCACGATGATGGCGCGGTTGGCCCACGGGCAGGCCCGGCTGACGACGAGGCGGTAGCGGCCCGGCTCGACCGGGTAGCCGTCGCGGCCGTCCGCCGTGATCCGGGTCTCGATGTAGCGCTGGTCGCGCCGGAATTCACCGGTCGGGTTCACGTAACCCGTGTTGCCGCCGGAGACCTGGTCCTCGCTCACGCCGCCCTCCGGCCCGCGGGAGACAGGGGTCCGGTCGGGACGGCACCGCCCGCCGCGGCACGGCCCCCGGGGT
>NZ_BAABIL010000342.1:0-729 GCF_039542765.1 Kineococcus glutinatus | reverse complement strand
GCGCGAACCGGCCCCGGCCGAACGCGTCACCGCCGGCCTCCACGTCGTCCGCCAGCCGCAGCACCCGCCCGCCCGCCGTGCGCAGGTCCCGGCCCTCCTGCCCCGCGGCCTCCGCCGCCCGCAGGTACCCCAGCGCCCGCGGGTAGGCCGCCTCCATCCGCCGCAGCGCCTGCCCCGCCGTGCCCGACGTCTGCCCGTACATCGCCGCCAGCACCGCCACCTTCGCCGTCGGGCGGTCGCAGCCCAGCTGCCGCGCCACCGGCGTGTACAGGTCGTCGTCGCCGGTCGCCGCCACCAGCGCCGCGTCGTGCGACACCGCCGCCAGCACCCGCGGCTCCACCTGCCCGAGGTCGGCGCGCACCAGCACGTGCCCGGGCTCGGCCGCCACCCCCGGGCGCAGCTCCGCCGGCACGCTGTGCAGCCCGGCCTGCGCCGTCATCCGCCCCGAGCCGGAGTCCGCCGCGCCCCACGCCCCGCGCAACCGGCCGTCCGGGCCGACGTGGCGGTCCAGCCAGCCGTAGCCGTACGTCGTGGCGGTGCGCTCCGCCCGCCGCCACGCCAGCAGCGCCGGCACGACGGGGTGGGCGTCGCGGAAGCGCTCCAGCCGCCAGGCGCGGGTGTCGGGCAGGTCCAGGCCGAGGTCGCGCAGCGCGGCGAGCACCTGCGCGGGGTTGCGCGGGGCGTGGGGCGCGGCGGACTCCGGCTCGGGGCGGATGACGGCGCAGGCCG
>NZ_BAABIL010000341.1:0-6581 GCF_039542765.1 Kineococcus glutinatus | reverse complement strand
GGGGCGGCCGCTGCACCTGCACGTGCGGGTCGAGGGCGGTCCGGGCTGGCGCTGGGCGCTGCTCTTCCGCGACTGGCTGCGCGCCGACGCCGGCGCCCGCGCGGCGTACGCGGCGCTGAAGGCGGACCTCGCGGCCCGCTGCACGAGCACGGGGGAGTACGCCGACGCCAAGGAGCCGTGGTTCACCGACGTGGCGCACGCCCGCGCCGAGGCGTGGGCGGCGGCGACGGGCTGGCGCCCGCCGGGCGGCTGAGCGCTCCGGCGCGCGGGGCGCCGGTGTCGGTGGGCGCGCCTACTGTGGGGACCATGCGGCCGACGAGCGACATCAAGCGCACCCTCGCTCCCTTCCGGGTGGTCTCGGAGTTCACGCCGTCCGGCGACCAGCCCACCGCGATCGCCGAGCTGGCGCGGCGGATCAACGGCGGGGAGAAGGACGTCGTGCTGCTCGGCGCCACCGGCACCGGCAAGTCCGCGACGACGGCCTGGCTCATCGAGCAGGTGCAGCGCCCCACCCTCGTCATGGCCCCGAACAAGACCCTCGCCGCGCAGCTGGCCAACGAGTTCCGCGAGCTGCTGCCCGACAACGCGGTGGAGTACTTCGTCTCGTACTACGACTACTACCAGCCCGAGGCGTACATCGCGCAGACGGACACCTACATCGAGAAGGACTCCGCGATCAACGAGGAGGTCGAGCGGCTGCGGCACTCCGCGACGAACTCCCTGCTCACCCGCCGGGACGTCGTCGTGGTGGCCAGCGTGTCCTGCATCTACGGCCTGGGCACCCCGCAGGAGTACGTCGACCGGATGGTGGCGCTCGAGGTCGGCCAGACCATGGACCGCGACGAGCTGCTGCGCCGCTTCGTGGACATGCAGTACACCCGCAACGACCTGTCCTTCACCCGCGGCACGTTCCGCGTCCGGGGCGACACCGTCGAGATCATCCCGATGTACGAGGAGCACGCGATCCGCATCGAGTTCTTCGGTGACGAGATCGAGGGGCTGCAGACGCTGCAGCCGCTGACGGGGGAGGTGCTGCGCGAGGAGCAGCACGTGTACGTCTTCCCCGCCTCGCACTACGTCGCCGGCCCCGAGCGGCTCGAGCGGGCGGTGGGGCTCATCGAGGCCGAGCTGGCCGAGCGCCTGCCGGAGCTGGAGCGGCAGGGCAAGCTGCTGGAGGCGCAGCGGCTGCGGATGCGCACCACCTACGACATCGAGATGCTGCGGCAGATCGGCACCTGCTCGGGGGTGGAGAACTACTCCCGGCACTTCGACGGGCGCGGGCCCGGCTCGGCGGCCAACACGCTGCTGGACTACTTCCCCGAGGACTTCCTCCTCGTCATCGACGAGTCCCACGTCACGGTGCCGCAGATCGGTGCGATGTACGAGGGGGACATGTCGCGCAAGCGCACCCTCGTCGACCACGGCTTCCGGCTGCCCAGCGCGATGGACAACCGGCCGCTGCGCTGGGAGGAGTTCCTCGACCGCGTGGGCCAGACGGTCTACCTCTCGGCCACCCCCGGCGCGTACGAGCTGGCCCAGTCCGACGGCGTGGTGGAGCAGATCATCCGGCCCACCGGCCTCGTGGACCCGGAGGTGGTGGTCAAGCCCACCAAGGGCCAGATCGACGACCTGCTGCACGAGGTGCGGGTGCGCACCGAGCGCGACGAGCGGGTGCTGGTCACCACGCTGACGAAGAAGATGGCCGAGGACCTCACCGACTACCTCCTCGAGCAGGGGGTGCGGGTGCGCTACCTGCACTCCGACATCGACACCCTCCGCCGCGTGGAGCTGCTGCGCGAGCTGCGCGAGGGCGAGTACGACGTGCTCGTCGGCATCAACCTGCTGCGGGAGGGCCTGGACCTGCCCGAGGTGTCGCTGGTGGCGATCCTCGACGCGGACAAGGAGGGCTTCCTGCGCTCGGCGACGTCGCTGATCCAGACGATCGGGCGCGCCGCGCGCAACGTGTCGGGGCAGGTGCACATGTACGCCGACCGGATCACCCCCTCGATGGCGCAGGCCATCGAGGAGACCAACCGGCGCCGGGAGAAGCAGGTGGCCTACAACCGGGAGCGGGGCGTGGACCCGATGCCCCTGCGCAAGAAGATCGCCGACATCACCGACCTCATCGCCCGCGAGGACGCCGACACCGCGGCGCTGCTCTCCGGCGGCGGCGGGCGGTCGCAGTCGCGGGGCCGGGCGTCCACGCCCGCCCCGGGCGCGAAGGCCCGGGGCGCGGCCGGTCGCGACGTCGGTCCCCGCCCGGGCGCCTCCCTGCCGCAGGCGGACCTGGCCGACCTCATCCAGCAGCTCAGCGAGCAGATGCACTCCGCCGCCGCGGAGCTGCAGTTCGAGCTCGCGGCGCGGCTGCGCGACGAGATCGGCGACCTGAAGAAGGAGCTGCGCGGGATGCAGGCGGCGCAGCGGGCGTGAGCGCCGGCCTCGGCCGGCTCCCGCGGGAGGGAGGTCCCACCGCCTGCGGGTCCCGCGTCAGGACCCGGTGGACGCGGTGGACGCCGTGGTGGGCGGCATCGGTACCGGGGAGACGGCGCCGGTGGCGGTGAGGTGCTCGAGCAGCCGGCTGCTGATGGCCTCCAGCTGGCGCACCTCCTCGGGGGCGAGCAGGTCGAAGAGGTTGTCGCGCACGCACTCCACGTGCCCGGGCGCCGCGGCGCTCAGCGCGGCGTACCCCTCGTCCGTGAGGACGGCCACGAGGCCACGGCCGTCGGTGGGGCAGCTGTCGCGGCGCACCCAGCCGCGGTCCTCCAGCCGCGCCACGGCGTGCGAGACGCGGCTGCGCGAGGACAGCGAGCTGGCGGCCAGCTCGCTCATCCGCAGCGAGCGCTCCGGGGCCTCCGACAGGCGCACGAGCATCTCGTAGTACGTGTGCACGATCCCCGCCTCGTGCTGCAGCTGGCGGTCGAGGCGGTCGAAGAGGAGCTGGCTGGCCGACAGGAAGGTCCGCCACGTGCGCTGCTCCTGCGCCGACAGCCAGCGCGTCCCCCCCTCCGCCGCCCGGGTCGTCGCGCCGCCGTCGAGCTGCTCGTCCATGGCCGCGATGATAGGCGCCGGCTTCAACTACCGGTGCGTGCGCGGCCACCGGCCCCGGCTCACCAGCCCCGCGCCCGCCACGCGCCCAGGTGGGGGCGCTCCTGGCCCAGCGTCGTGGGCAGCCCGTGGCCGGGGTGCACGGCCGTCTCGTCCGGCAGCCGGGCGAAGACGCGCTCGGTCAGGTCGTCCATCAAGGAGGCGAACGCCTGCGGGGAGCGGGTGCGGCCGGGCCCACCGGGGAAGAGGCTGTCGCCGGTGAACAGCTGCGGCGGCGCCCCGGGCGCCTGCAGCAGCAGCGCCACCGAGCCGGGGGTGTGCCCGCGCAGCTGCAGCACCTCCAGCTCCAGCTCGCCCACGCGCACCCGGTCACCGTGGCCGAGCAGCTCCTGCGGGGGCACCGGCAGGTCGGCGGCGTCGGCGGCGCCCGCGGCGCTGACCGCACCTGTGGCGGCCACCACCTCGCGCAGCGCGCGGTGGTGGTCCCAGTGCCCGTGCGTGGTGACGACGCGGCTCAGCCGGGCACCGGCCGGCAGGGCCGCCAGCAGGGCGCCGGCGTCGTCGGCGGCGTCCACGAGCAGCGCCTCGCCGCTGCGCGGGCAGGTCAGCAGGTAGCAGGCGTTGTCCATGGCGGAGACGTGCACCGCGCGCACGTGGGCGCCCGGCAGCCGCAGCACCTCCCGCGGCGGGCCCGCGCCCACCCGCCCCCCGGTGCCCCCGGTGCCGCTCGTCCCGGTGCCCGCGTCGTCCACGGGCGCACGCTAGCCGCGCCGCGCGCGGGCCGCGTGTCGGAGGCGGCACCTAGCATGGCGGCGTGGCTTCCCGTACGCCCTCGCGCGCCGCCGTGCCCACCCGCCCGTCCGACGCCGACCACCTCGTGGTGCGCGGGGCGAGGGAGCACAACCTCAAGGACGTCTCCGTCGAGCTGCCCCGCAACAGCCTGGTCGTCTTCACCGGCCTGTCGGGCTCGGGCAAGTCCTCGCTGGCCTTCGACACGATCTTCGCCGAGGGGCAGCGGCGCTACGTGGAGTCGCTCTCCGCCTACGCCCGCCAGTTCCTCGGCCAGATGGACAAGCCCGACGTCGACTTCATCGAGGGGCTGTCCCCGGCGGTCTCCATCGACCAGAAGTCCACCTCCCGCAACCCCCGCTCCACCGTCGGCACCATCACCGAGGTCTACGACTACCTGCGGCTGCTCTACGCCCGCGCCGGCCGCCCGCACTGCCCCACCTGCGGGGAGCCGGTGGGCCGGCAGACCCCGCAGCAGATCGTCGACCAGCTGCTGGAGCTGCCCGAGGGGACCCGCTACCAGGTGCTGGCGCCCGTGGTGCGCGCCCGCAAGGGCGAGTACGCGGAGCTGTTCCGCGAGCTGCAGTCCAAGGGCTTCGCCCGCGCCCGCGTCGACGGGCAGGTCGTCACCCTCGACGAGCCGCCGGTGCTGGAGAAGAAGCTCAAGCACACCATCGAGGTCGTCGTGGACCGCCTCGTCGCCAAGCAGGGCGTCAAGCGCCGCCTGACCGACTCCGTCGAGACGGCCCTGGTGCTGGCGAACGGCGTCGTGGTGGTCGACCTCGTCGGTGACGACTCCCCGGCCGGGGAGCGGCGCTTCTCCGAGCGGATGGCCTGCCCCAACGAGCACCCCCTCGACCTCGACGAGGTCGAGCCGCGCTCGTTCTCCTTCAACTCCCCCTTCGGCGCCTGCCCGGAGTGCACCGGCATCGGCACCCGCCTGGAGGTCGACCCCGACCTCGTCGTGCCCGACGAGGACCTCAGCATCGCCGAGGGCGCCATCGCCCCCTGGAGCACCGGCACCGGATCCAGCGACTACTTCCAGCGCATCCTCACCGCGCTGGCCGAGCAGCTGTCCTTCTCCCTGGACGTGCCGTGGCGCGCGCTGCCCCAGCGGGCCCGCGACGCGGTGCTGCACGGCAAGGACCACGAGGTCCAGGTGCGCTACAAGAACCGCTGGGGCCGCGAGCGGCAGTACGCCACCGGCTTCGAGGGCGTCATCCCGTTCGTCCAGCGCCGCCACGGCGAGACCGAGTCCGACCTCAGCCGCGAGCGCTACGAGGGCTACATGCGCGAGGTGCCGTGCCCGGTGTGCAAGGGCGCCCGCCTGAAGCCGTCGTCGCTGGCCGTCAAGCTCGGCGGGCGGTCCATCTCCGAGGTGTGCGCGCTGCCCATCACCGAGTGCGCCGCGTTCCTGCGCACGGTGGAGCTGTCGCCGCGCGAGCGCCAGATCGCCGCGCAGGTCCTCAAGGAGGTGCACGCCCGCCTCGGCTTCCTGCTCGACGTGGGCCTGGAGTACCTCTCCCTCGACCGGCCGGCGGGCACCCTCTCCGGTGGGGAGGCCCAGCGCATCCGGCTGGCCACCCAGATCGGCTCCGGCCTGGTGGGGGTGCTCTACGTGCTCGACGAGCCCTCCATCGGCCTGCACCAGCGGGACAACCGCCGCCTCATCGACACCCTGACCCGGCTGCGCGACCTGGGCAACACCCTCATCGTCGTCGAGCACGACGAGGACACCGTCCGGGTGGCCGACTGGGTCGTGGACTTCGGCCCCGGCGCCGGGGAGCAGGGCGGGCAGGTGGTGCACTCCGGCAGCGTGGCGGAGCTGCTGGCCAGCGAGCACTCCCTCACCGGGCAGTACCTGTCCGGGCGCAGGTCCATCCCGGTGCCCGAGCAGCGCCGCCCGGTGGACCCGGCGCGCACGGTCGTCGTGCGCGGGGCGCGCGAGCACAACCTGCGCGGCGTCGACGTCTCCTTCCCCCTCGGCTGCCTGGTCGCGGTCACCGGCGTGTCCGGCTCGGGCAAGTCCACCCTGGTCAACGACATCCTCTTCACGGTGCTGGCGAACAAGCTCAACGGCGCCCGCCGGGTGCCCGGCCGGCACAAGTCCGTCACCGGCCTGGAACACCTCGACAAGGTCGTGCACGTCGACCAGAGCCCGATCGGGCGCACCCCGCGCAGCAACCCGGCCACGTACACCGGGGTGTTCGACCACATCCGCAAGCTGTTCGCCGCCGCGCCGGAGTCCAAGCTGCGCGGCTACCAGCCGGGCCGGTTCTCCTTCAACGTCAAGGGCGGGCGCTGCGAGGCGTGCGCCGGCGACGGCACCCTGAAGATCGAGATGAACTTCCTGCCCGACGTCTACGTGCCCTGCGAGGTGTGCCACGGCGCCCGGTACAACCGGGAGACCCTCGAGGTGCACTTCAAGGGCCGCACGATCGCCGAGGTCCTCGACATGCCCATCGAGGAGGCCAAGGACTTCTTCGCGGCCGTGCCGGCGATCTCGCGCTACATGGCGACGCTGACGGAGGTGGGGCTGGGGTACGTCCGCCTCGGCCAGCCGGCCACCACCCTCTCCGGCGGGGAGGCGCAGCGGGTCAAGCTCGCCGCCGAGCTGCAGAAGCGCTCCAACGGCCGCACCATCTACGTCCTCGACGAGCCCACGACCGGGCTGCACTTCGAGGACATCCGCAAGCTGCTGGGCGTCGTGCAGGGCCTGGTGGACAAGGGCAACAGCGTCCTGGTCA